>CAYRRF010000011.1:15600-21384 GCA_964426595.1 uncultured Bdellovibrionales bacterium
GCAGTCGTGTACAAGGCCTCAGCAATACCGGGAGCCACCACGGACAGCGCTGTATTGTTGGATCCGGCGATTGAGATAAACGCGTTCATGATCCCCCAGACGGTTCCCAGCAAGCCGACGAAAGGCGCAACCGAGCCAGTGCTGGCCAAAAACGTCATGTAGCGTTCGGCGGCTACTAATTCACGTGCAATCGCCACATTCATCACGCGGTCGATGCGCTTGACGATATTGGCGCGCATTTCGGTTTCACGCGCGCGGAAGCGGTTTTTGATACCGCGGCGCCATTCTTTCATGCCGATGCAGAAAACGGCCGTCATCGGATCCGAAGGTTTGCTTTGCATGCGGTCGTATAATTTGTCCAAGGACTCGCCCGACCAGAACGCATCTTCGAATTTATTGGCCAGCTGGTTCAGACGGTTGATCGTTTTGTATTTGGTGAAAATCACTGCCCACGAAAACACCGAGCCGCTTAACAGGATCAAAATGATCAGCTTGCCGAGGAAATCGACATGCAAGAACAGGCCCCACAGGCTGAAGTCCATGGCGCGACCGACATTCTTGACGGCCTGGGTGGCAACTTCGGGATTGGCAATGATGGGAGCATTCGCAGTCATGGGGTCTCCGACAAGAGGAAAGGCGTTAGTTTTTCACGCAAGGCTTCGGGCAGACGCTTCGTCTCACCCGAGTGCATAACGTATACCAGTGTGGCTTTACCTTTTAACAGCAATGAGTCCTGCTGATCAACCCGTTTCAGGACATTTTGTTCCAACTGAAGCGATGCGCCACCGATCTTCAAGACGCTGGTTTCTACGACCAGTTGGTCATCCAGCCGCGCCGGTGCCAGATATCGGGCATGCAGATCCCCGACCACAAAAATTGCGCTATGGTCACGCGCTAGATGGCTTTGATGAAAGCCTAAGTCGCGCAGCATCTCGGTGCGGGCGCGCTCGAGAAAGCGCAGGTAATTGGCATGATAGACGATACCACCAGCATCGGTGTCCTCGTAATAGACGCGGACAGGAAAGCGGTGAGGTGCATGAGAGGTCATAACAAGAAACAGCCGTCGGCAAAAGCAAGAAAGAATCCTGCCCGCAAGCATAAAGGATATGGGCTTATTCGACTAGAGTCTATTCGCTAGCCGCTAACGGTTGCATTGTCGGCAGCGATGGCTGCCTCCTGTGGGCGCCCGAGCAAAGCGCTATAATTCAAATAACGCAGCAAAATATCTTTTTCAAACGGTTTGCCGATAAACCCCATGGCCCCGCACTGGATGCTGCGCAAGACGTTGGTGCGGATCGCATCCGAACTGATCATGACAATATGGGCGTGGGGATCAAAGGCCAGGATTTCCTGCAGCAATTGAAAACCGTCGCTATTTTGAATGTGCACATCCAGCAGCACCAGACGGGGACGATATTGCTTATAGAGTTCCAGAACCTTGTCACCGCTTTCCGCTTCGATGATGTCGCCCTGGTCTTGTAAATGTTTGCGGATTACGGCCCGCACATATAAATCATCATCCGCAATTAACAGGGGCGCAGACGGCGCAACAGAAGAACCCATGGACATCCCTCATCTATAGATTTGGTGGTGGTCGGAACTTCCCCAAAGCCGGTCCAAGCGAATCATCCCCCTGTTCTCTTATCCCGCCTTTGAATATAAATTATTATGTATTATATCAGTTAAGATTATCTTTATTTGCTCATAATCCTCGCTTTTTATTACCGCTAAAAGCAAGGATATTACCTCGTGTTGTTCGCATTTTTCGATAACCCATGGTGTGTCTTAAATTTTAACGGACAAAATTTGGGCATAACGATTTGGAGACGACTCGCGGCCCCGCAAGGTGTTGGGCCAATTGCAAGGGGTTTGTTGTTTACTTTTTTTTGCCCATAAAAATGCTTAGTACTTGATATTATTATATTTTTCTTGACTTCTGGGAGGCATTCAGATAGGATGAAAGACGTAGCATGAACAAAGAGGGAGGTTGGCATGATACAAAACGGACGCGTTGCATCCTTAATGGCTCGGAAAGCTCAACTCGAGGCCGAACTACAACAAGAGACATCACGTCGTAACCCCGATCAGATACGATTAATGACGCTCAAACGGCGCAAACTGATCGTGAAAGAGGAGTTGGAACAGGTCGGCGCAACCGCCTGACCTGACATCTGAAACACCCTGCGAGGGCTTGACCCTCATCTGCGAGTAAAATTTAAAACATCAGAGGGCGGTAGCGGAAGAACCTTGGACTTCAGCACCGCCCTTAGTGTATCTAGCGATCTTTCCAATCCTTATCATAGCCCTTGGGCGGCTTAAAGCGGAACGAACGCGGGTCCAGTCCGACCCCGGGCTCAATATTGGTCAGCGTCACTTCGGTAATCTGTCCGGCTCCGTCGGTCACACGCCATTTTAAAAGCTGCATCGGATTTTCCGCGAACATTAATCGCAAATCCCCTGCTTCGGGATTCGATGTCTGTACCAGCGTCACCAGCAATTTGTTCTTTGCCGGACGACGGATCGAGACGACTTTGAGATCGCCCGACAATTTAATTTTTTTGCGCAAAAGAAAATCCGCCAGCGTCGTCCCAATAGGTGTATTGGAATAATTCTTCACCGCATCATCCCAGTAATGCAACAGCAACCCGTCAGCCACGATATAATCGCCATTCGGCGGGTCGTATTGAAAACGCAAGCGTCCCGGACGCCACCAGGTAAAAACGCCGCCCTGCACGGTACCATCCTGGTTGGCTTGGGTGAAACGCGCCCGCACCGTGGTCACCCCATTAAAATAGCTTTCCACTTTTGCAATCGTGGCTTTATCGTCCATTACTGCCGCAGCTTGCGCAAAAGCCGGAACAGCCCACAGCACCAATAATCCACTGTACAAAATACGCTTCATCGAACGATCCTATCGTCTGCCGTGGTTGATTAATACTTCGCGTTTGCCGGTGGCAGTCGCCGGCGTCACCACACCGTCTTTTTCCATGCGCTCTATCAACGTCGCCGCTTTGTTATATCCGATCTTCAAATGCCGCTGGATAAAGCTGGTCGAAGCTTTGCCCTCTTGCACCACTACGGCAATGGCCTGTTGATAGAGATCGTCGCTTTCGCCACCATCACCAAATAAACCGGCTTCTTCTTCATCAGTTGTCACATCATCCACATAGTTCGGTTCGCCTTGCGCCTTCAGGTGCTTGACGACTTTCTCAACATCCGAATCGGATACAAACGGTCCGTGTACGCGCGTAATACGCCCGCCGCCCGCCATATATAACAAGTCCCCGCGCCCCAGCAGGCTTTCCGCGCCCGTATCATTCAAGATCGTGCGACTGTCGATTTTCGATGTAACCTGATAGGAGATACGCGACGGGAAATTCGCTTTAATCGTGCCGGTAATCACATCCACCGAAGGACGCTGTGTGGCCATGATTAAATGAATACCGGCCGCGCGCGCCATTTGCGCCAGACGTTGAATACAGGCTTCGACTTCTTTGCCGGCGACCAGCATCAAATCGGCAAATTCATCGACAATCACCACTACGAAGGGCAGGTCTTTGAGTTCGATAATCTGCTCTTCAAACACGGGCTTGCCAGTCTCGGAGTCAAAACCGGTTTGCACGCGGCGGGATAAAACTTCGTTCTTTTCCCGCGCCTGCGTAATGCGCTCGTTGTAGCCTTCGATATTGCGCACGCCCAAACGCGACATGGCGCGATAACGGTCTTCCATTTCACGCACCGCCCATTTCAACGCCACCACAGCCTTGCGCGGATCGGTAACCACAGGAGTCAATAAATGCGGAATATCTTCGTATACCGACAATTCCAGCATTTTCGGATCAATCATGATCAGGCGGCATTCTTCCGGTGTATAGCGATAGACCAACGACAGGATCATCGCATTGATACCGACCGACTTACCCGAGCCGGTGGTCCCCGCAACAAGCAAATGCGGCATCTTGGCCAGATCCGCGATAATCGGCGACCCGGCGATATCTTTCCCCAGCACCAGCGGCAATTTTCCTTTGGCTTCTTCAAATTCTTCCGAAGCCAGCAATTCGCGCAAGAAAACTGTTTCGCGGTCTTTGTTCGGCAGCTCGATACCGATGGCGTTGCGTTCAGGGATAACCGCAACACGCACCGACGAGGCATGCATCGAGCGCGCAATATCATCCGCCAGATTAATCACGCGCGACGATTTTAATCCCGGCGCGGGTTCCATTTCATACAACGTCACAACAGGTCCGGGATTGACGCGCGTGATCTCGCCGCGTACGGCAAAATCTTCCAGTACCGATTGCAACAGCGCGGCATTTTTCTGGAGGGCCGATTCCGACACCGCCGTTTTACGATTATCCGGCACCAACAACAATTCCAGGGACGGCAAATCGAAATCTTCTGGATCACGGAAAGGCAAACGCGCCTGTTTTTCTTTTTGCGCACGATTGGACGAGCGCAGCGGCGGCGCTTTGGGTGCAATCATTGCTTTATCTGCCCGGGTCGTACGCAACATAGGGCGTTTGGCCGGACGATAGGGTGACTCTTCCGCCTGTTGCGCCAGACGTTCGGCACGGTGTTCGCGCCAGACCGCATAGGCGTGGAAACGCGCCGCAATAAAATCATGCCATTGTTCACGCGTGAATCCAAAGCTGCGGCACAAGGCATACAGACCAAACACCGTACAGGTGGCGGCAACAAGAATACGGCTTGTAGTTCCGGCCAAAGCTGCCAGTGGCGCTAGTTGATTGGCCAGCAAACCGCCCAACGATCCGCCCAAATGATTGCCCAACACCCATTGAAACGGCACAAAGGCCCACGCCGTGGCCCAGACGCTCAAAGCCAGCAGCAACCACAGAAACTCGCGCCAGCGCGACAGCCACATACGCTGTTTCCACACTTGCGCACCCCACAGAAAAAGAACCAGCGGCATAAACACCGCCGCCGCACCCAAGGTCTGCAATGCTGTATCGGAAAGATAGGCTCCTGCGAGACCGAAAATATTGTGGATCTGCGTATCGTGCCCCGCGCCCGTATTAAACGACGGATCGCCGGAGGAATACGTCACCAGCATCCCGACCAGCGCCACGGCCGCCGCCATCAGCGCCAGACCGACGATCTGAAAGATGCGCCGCCACATAAATGCGGATACCGCCTCGGGCAGGAGGGGCGGCTTGCTGTTACGGTTCGCAGGTTTGAGTGTTTTTTTACGGGCCATTTGCGCTTAAAATTAGCGCAAGCGCCATCTTTTTAAAAGCCTTAAACTTCAACCACGCGCAAGGTATTGGTCTTGCCTGTCAAATGGGCCTCGCCGGCGGTAATGACCAAAACATCCCCTTTTTGCGCCAGACCACTTTCCACAGCGACGGCTTTGGCTTGCGCGATCATCTCGTCAAAGTTTTTCATCATCGGTACGACGACGGGATTGGCGCCATAGGACAAGGCCAGGGTTCGCGCTACAGACAGCTGTGGCGTCATGCACAACAAAGGTGCCCGCGGGCGTTCGCGCACCATGCGCAGCACCGTGGCGCCGGAATTGGAAAAGGTAACAATCAATGCCGCATCGACCGTCTCGGCCACATCATAGGCCGCAGCGGTAATCGCACTGGATTTCGTCGGATCCGCCGCCGGATGCTCGGCATCCATGATACCGCGGTACAGCGTGTCACCCTCGACCGATTGTGCAATGTGATCCATCATTGCCACCGCTTCCAGCGGATACTGCCCCGAGGCCGTTTCCGCCGACAACATCACTGCATCGGCCCCGTCATACACCGCTCCGGCTAC
>CAYRRF010000011.1:21394-22278 GCA_964426595.1 uncultured Bdellovibrionales bacterium
GGCACGGGTCGGGGTCGGCGAAGTGATCATCGATTCCAGCATTTGCGTCGCAATAATCAGAGGCTTGCCTGCATCGCGCACGCTGCGCACGATACGTTTTTGAATGACCGGCACGTTTTGAGGCGGGCATTCTACGCCCAAGTCCCCGCGCGCCAGCATAATGGCATCGCTATACTTGATAATCTCGCGGATTTTCTCTACTGCCGACGGCTTTTCGATTTTAGAAAGAATTTGGGCGCGATCTCCGATAATTTTACGCGCCTCTTTGACGTCTTCGGGACGCTGCACGAACGACAACGCAATCCAGTCAACGCCCAGCTCTAATGCAAAATGCAAATCGGCTAAGTCTTTTTCCGTTAAAATGGAAACGTCGATAATGGTGCCGGGAAGATTGACACCTTTGCGATCCATCAGTTTCTGCCCGCACTGCACCTCGGCAATAACACAGGAATCGTTGGGTTTTTCTACGATTTTCAAACGCACCTTGCCGTCATCCACCAGCAGCGGATCACCTACTTGCAAAGCTTTCAGGATTTCCGGGTGCGGCATATGCACGCGTTTTTCATTTCCCAAAGTCGGATCGCCATCCAGCATAATGCGCTGGCCTTCTTTAACAGCAATCTCGCCTTTTTCAAACTTGCCCAGACGCAATTTAGGGCCCTGCAAATCGGCAATAATACCAATGGGACGACCCACTTCTTTTTCAACGGCACGTATGGTCTTGTAACGAGCCGCATGGTCCTCGTGCGTTCCATGCGAAAAATTCAAACGGAAAATATCGACGCCTGTATCAAACAAGGCGCGAATGGTTTTCGGATCACTGGAGGCGGGGCCAAGTGTAGCGACAATTTTAGTATGACGACGGCGTTTAATCATGCGTTTCT
>CAYRRF010000012.1:0-7576 GCA_964426595.1 uncultured Bdellovibrionales bacterium
TAACCTTCTCCTCTCGTTATGCGCTGTTATAGCGATTGCCGCCTGTGCGCAAACCACCGCCAATATCAAGCGCGAGAACATTTTCCGCGTGTATTTCGGCGTAAATGAAACGACCTTGAGCGCCCAAGGCATGGCCGAAGTGGCCAAAGCCGCTACCGCCTATAAGAACGGTGGCAGCGAGGTAATTCTTGCGGGTCATGCGGATCGTGCGGGCAGTGAAGATCTTAATACGCGCCTGTCGCATGACCGGGCCGTATCGGTCACGGCCGCTTTGGTTAAAATGGGCGTACCGCGCGAGTTCGTCGTTACCAAGTATTTCGGTGAAGATGCGCCGATGGTTAAGACCGGTGACGGCGTGTCGAACCACGACAACCGCCGCGTCTTGATGATTGTGAAGTAATATCGACCTTACCTCTCCCCTTGCGGGAGAGGTCGCCGAATGCAATGAGGCGGGCGAGGGGGATGTGAAAAAATTGGATTTTCCCCTCACCCGTCTGTTTCGCTAGCGCTCCCAGCCGACCTCTCCCGCAAGGGGAGAGGTTTTTTTATGATTTCACTTTGTAAAAAAATTAGATAGAGTAAGGGCTAAAGGAGTTTACCCATGTCATCCGCTGTTTCCCAAGAAAAGCTTCGTTCTGTCACATTGCCTGACGGCAGTGTCCGAACTTTTCCATTGGGCGTAACGGGACGGGATGTGGCCGTGAATATCGGCGCGCGCCTGGCCGAGGCGGCCCTGGCGATCAAAGTGGATGGGGTGTTGCAGGATATCGGCCTGCCGATTGCGCAGGACGCTAAGGTCGAGATCATTACCCTGAAATCGCCCGAAGCGCTGGAACTGATCCGTCACGATGCGGCGCATGTGATGGCCGAAGCGGTCCAGACATTGTTCCCCGGCACGCAAGTAACGATCGGCCCGGCGATTGATGACGGCTTCTATTACGATTTCTATCGCGACAAACCATTTACGGTGGATGATTTCGCCGCCATTGAAAAAAAGATGGCTGAGATTGTTGCTGCAAAAAAACCATTTGTGCGCGAAGTCTGGCCGCGTGAAGAAGCGATGGCTTTCTTCCAGAAAAAAGGCGAGACATTCAAGGTCGAGTTGATTCAAGATCTGCCGGGCGATCAAGCGATCAGTATTTACAAACAAGGTGATTGGCTGGATCTGTGCCGCGGTCCGCATATGCGCACCACGGGCGATGTCGGCATGGCGTTTAAATTGATGAAAGTGGCGGGCGCCTATTGGCGCGGCGACAGCACCAAGCCGCAACTGCAGCGCATCTATGGCACGGCCTGGCGCGACAAAAAAGAATTGGACGCGCATCTGACACAGTTGGAAGAGGCGGAAAAACGTGACCACCGCAAGCTGGGCAAGCAGCTGGAACTGTTTCATATGCAGGAAGAGTCTGTGGGCGGAGTTTTCTGGCACCATAAAGGGTATTCGGTGTGGCGTACGCTGGAATCCTATATTCGCAAGCGTCTTGCCCAGAATGACTATATCGAAGTGAAAACGCCACAGCTCTATGATAATAGCCTGTGGAAAGCGAGCGGTCATTGGGACAAGTTCCGTGACAACATGTTTATAGTCAAAGATGATGACGAAAAAGTGTTGGCGCTTAAGCCGATGAACTGTCCGGCACATGTGCAAATCTTCAAGCAAGGTATCAAATCTTATCGAGATCTGCCGATCCGCATGGCCGAGTTTGGCTGCTGTCATCGCAATGAATCCTCGGGCTCGATGCATGGCATTATGCGTGTGCGCCAATTTACCCAAGATGATGCGCATATCTTTTGTACGGAAAACCAAATTCAGGAAGAAACCAAAAAATTCTGCGATTTTGTGATGCGCGTATATAAAGATCTGAGCTTCGATCAAGTGGATGTTAAATTGTCCACGCGTCCCGACAATCGTGCGGGCACAGACGAAACCTGGGATCGTGCGGAAAAAGCTTTGGGTGATGCCACTAAGGCTGCCGGTTTGGATTTCGAAATACTTCCCGGCGAGGGGGCGTTTTATGGTCCCAAGCTTGAGTTCCAGTTAACGGACGCTATTGGCCGTAAGTGGCAGTGCGGAACGTTGCAGCTGGACTTCGTTTTACCCGAGCGTCTGGATGCGTACTATATTGCCGAAGACAGTTCGAAAAAACGCCCCGTCATGTTGCATCGTGCGGCTCTGGGTTCGATGGAACGGTTCATTGGTATTTTGATTGAAAACTATATGGGGGCATTTCCAACCTGGTTGGCTCCAACGCAGGTGGTCGTGGCCAGCATCAGTAATGATTTCGATGGTTACGCCAATGAAGTAGCGGCTATCCTCAAGCAAAAAGACGTGCGCGTCGAAACGGATTTGCGCTTTGAAAAAATCAATTACAAGGTGCGCGAACATTCCTTGCAAAAGGTTCCGTTTATCATCGCCGTTGGCGCGCGCGAGCAGGCTGATCGTACGGTCGCCGTGCGCCGTTTCGGCAGCGACAAACAAGAGGTCCTGTCCTTGGACGCTTTTGTCGCCCTGATGGAAAAAGAAGCCGCTTTGCCCTAACCTCAAAATCTGCTAGGCTGGGGCATGATCGCCCTGTTGACCGGATTGTTGCGTGCCTTGGATAATCAAACCGTGATTATCGATGTGGGCGGCGTCGGCTATGAGGCGCTGGTAACCAGCCGCACGGCGGCGACATTGGGACCGATCGGTACCCCTGTAACCTTGCACATTATTACCCATGTCCGCGAAGACGCAATCAGCCTGTTCGGTTTTGCCACGCGCGAGGACAAGGAAGCCTTTACCAAACTGACGACGGTGCAGGGGGTCGGCGCGAAAATGGCGATGAGCCTGTTGTCGGCCTTTGCGCCCGAGCATATTTGGCGCGCGATCCTCAGCGACGATAAAAAAACATTGACCAGTGCCGAAGGAGTCGGGCCAAAACTGGCGGCACGGTTGACGACCGAGCTGAAAGAATTCGCCAGCAAACAAATTTTCCCCGGGGCCGCCTCCAAAACATCCAAAGCAGCGCAACCGATGACGGCCGCCACGCCCGCTGTCACCGGACCGGTACAAGAAGCCGTATCCGCATTGGTGCATTTGGGCTATGCCCCGGTCGAAGCCACGCGCGCCGTCAGTATTGTGGCCAATCAAAACCAGCAGGCGGATGTACAAACATTGATCAAACTGGCGTTGCGTGAGGTGTCGGCATGACCCAGGTACGTTTGCAAGAGCCCGCCTTTCAGGCCGAAGATAAAATCGAAAAAGCCTTGCGCCCGCAGACGTTGCGCGAGTTTATTGGCCAGCCGACCTTGTGCGCGCAGCTGGACACTTTTATCAAGGCCGCCAAGCAACGTAACGAAGCGCTGGACCATGTATTGTTGGCCGGCCCCCCTGGCTTGGGCAAAACCACGCTGGCGCAAATTGTGGCGCGCGAGATGGGTGTCGGGTTTCGTGCAACCTCGGGTCCCGTTCTGGTACGTGCCGGCGATCTGGCAGCGATCCTGACGAATTTGCAACCGAACGATGTGTTGTTCATTGACGAGATTCATCGTCTCAGCGCGCCGGTTGAGGAAATTTTGTATCCGGCAATGGAAGACAACAAGCTGGATCTGATTATCGGCGAGGGGCCCGCCGCCCGTTCGGTACAAATCGATTTGCCGCCCTTTACGTTGGTGGCGGCGACAACGCGGGCGGGATTGTTGACCACGCCGCTGCGCGAACGTTTCGGTATTCCGCTGCGTTTTGATTTTTATCCCAGCGAGGCTTTGGCCGCGATCGTTGCACGCCAGGCACAGCTGTTGAATATGCCGCTGCAAGAAGACGGTGCGTTTGAGATTGCGCGTCGCGCGCGCGGTACGCCGCGTGTGGCTGGGCGATTAACTCGCCGGGTGCGCGATATTGCGATGGTGCAGAAACACGCGGTGGTGACGGCGGCCATTGCCGATGCGGCATTGGCGCAGCTCGAGGTCGACACGAACGGTCTGGATGCGATGGATCGGCGGTATTTGTCCTTGATCGCCCGCGCCTATAATGGCGGCCCGGTCGGGGTCGAGACATTAAGCGCCGCTTTAGGCGAAGAGCGCGATGTGATTGAAGATGTGATCGAACCCTATTTGCTGCAACAGGGCTTTATCCAGCGCACCCCGCGCGGTCGCCAGCTGGCCCAAGCGGCGTGGACGATTCTGGGCCTGCAGCCCCCTGCGACATCAGCACAACTGCCACTGCTAGAGGAATAGAAAACACGTTCAAACTGGATATTACTGCCACATCATGTAATAAATAAGCCTATGAATAGAAAACAAAAGTATGATGTGGAATGTCATCGTCGACTGAGCTTACATGCTTTAAAGATAAAAAATGATGGACGGTAGCAAGTTTCCACAATTATCAATTTCGCCTCTCGTGGACCAGCGTAAATTGTTAAAGGCTTAAGTTGTTAAATAACAATAAATATTATATGGTTGTAACTTATTGAATAATATAGTATAATAAGAATTATTGTTAATTTTAATCTTAAGGTCGTTCAAATGTCTGCGCCTTTTTTTCATCATTATCCTTTAGAATTAATCAATCCGTCTTTCGAATCTCCTTTGGTAGATTTGGTTACGGAACTTGATTATCTTAGGAAGAAACGACTCTTTGGCACAACTAAACCTTTCATGTTTTTTCAGCTAAAGAACCTCTTTCACATGTTGGAAAGCATTGGTTCTGCAAGAATTGAAGGTAATAACACCACCATAGCTGAGTACATTGAAACTAAGTTGGAAGAAGATGGCGATAAGCCTTCCAGTATTTTAGAAATTGAGAACCTAGAAAAAGCGATGGATTTTATTGAGAATGCGGTCCAAGAATATCCGATAAATAAAACATTCATTAATGAACTTCATAAGATGGTAGTTGAAAATCTTCCTATTACTAAAGATGGTGAAGGCGATCGTACACCAGGTTGCTATAGGAGGGTAAATCTTAAAATTAGCAAATCTTCTCATCTTCCTCCAGATTTTACAAAGGTCGAAGAATATATGGATGAATTATTTGACTTTATAAATGCAGAACATCCACCTAAATATGACTTGTTAAAAACAGCATTAGCTCACCATCGCTTTGCATGGATACACCCGTTTGGAAATGGTAATGGCCGCACAGTTCGACTATTCACTTACGCAATGCTAGTAAAGCTAGGTTTCAATGTCGCAGAGGGAAGGATTATAAATCCGACAGCGGTTTTTTGTAACAATAGAGCTGCGTATTACAATCATCTTTCAGAAGCAGACAGGGGCACCAGGGCGGGACTCGAAAATTGGTGTGTATATGTGCTCAAAGGCTTGAAGGAAGAAATTGAAAAGATAGATCGTCTTTTAGATCATGATTTTTTAAAAATAAATATACTTCTTCCATCTATCAGCTTTTCTCTTGAGAGAAAATTTATTACTGATATAGAGGCAAAGATACTAAAACGAGTTGCAGAAAAGCAGCTTATACAAGCTGGAGATTTAAGAGATATATTCCCGCACAAGCATAGTTCAGAGGTATCTAGACAAATAGCAAAGCTTATTGAAAAAAAGATGCTTTCTCCTCATCCAAAGCATTCAAGAAAATACATGATCCGTTTTGATAACAACTATTTACTACGTGGAATTATTCAGACGTTAGGTGATAATGGATTTTTGGCTGACAGAGAGATTATTCATGATGAATAGCAGTGTAATGAAGCTGATTTATAATTCTTATGTGTATATTTCTTAAGCCGCCCTTACTTCGGTCACTTCGGGCACATAGTGGCGCAGCATGTTTTCAATGCCGGCCTTCAGGGTGATGGTGCTGCTGGGGCAGCCCGCGCAGGCGCCGCGCATCTGCACATAGACCACGCCGTTTTCAAAACGCACGAACGTGATGTCGCCGCCATCTTGCGCAACGGCCGGGCGGATGCGTTTTTCCAACAGGTCGATAATTTTTTGCGTGACGGGATCGTCGCTGGTGGTTACGCGTGTGACCGCCGCGGGTGGCGCGGTGAAAAGCGTGGGCTCGGCTTGTGAGAAATGATCCATCACCATGCCTAAAATCAGCGGCTTGAGTACGGCCCAGTCGCGCGCCTCGTCTTTTGTCACCGCAATAAAGTCACGGCCGTAAAACACGCCGGTAACTCCTTGCAGGCGGAACAGCCGCGTCGCAAAAGGCGACACGACGGCCTCGGCCGGGCTGCGAAATTCAGCCGTACCGCTTTCCATGACAATCTCGCCCGGAATGAATTTCAGCGTGAGCGGATTGGGAGTGGTTTCAGTTTGGATAAACATGCCTGGCGATCCTCGGCCCGAGGGCAGTTGAATGTCGCGGAAATTTCCTTGCGCGGGATCAAAAAGACGAAAAGTGGTTCGAACCAGTGCTGGCCGCGCAGATCCTTTTTCAGGAAGTCGCGGTAGTAACCGTTATAATCCTTAGCGTAGCGTGGCTCGAACTGGATACTGTCGATGACCTGACCGAAATCGGCGGCGTATTTTTGAAAGCTTTTAATCGGGGCCGAGCAATGCACCATCATGTGCAGATCGGCGTACAGTCCGGCGAACACCATGGCGCGTTTGCGTACCGGCTCGTGGCCGGATGTGTCGATATAATCGACCAGCGTATCGCGGGCATCGCCGCTGCCCAGTCCGCCGTAATTATCGTAGTAAAAATAAAGATCATCGTAATTGGCAACGGCTTGTTCCCAATAATCCCAGTTGATTTCTTGCGCGACGACCTCGGTCATATAGGTGCGTGGGTAAATCATAAAACGCTTGTCCTCACGCGCGAACACGGTACAGGTCGCGCCGTCATTGCCGGGCGCCATGACTTTGATCCGGCCATCGGCGGGCAGGCCGCCCTGTTGCTTCCACAAATCCGAGAAGCTGAGATGGAAACGGTATTCGGCATCGCCCCATACCACGTAATGGGCCTGGGCTGATAGCGGCAGCAACAACAGTAAAGCGGCAAATAACATACGCATACCGCCTATTTGAGCGGTTTTGGCCGGACGGGTCAAGCCCGTCAAAGCCCTGTTCTTGCGGCCCAAGATGGATATACTTGGGGGCCGATGCAGATCCATATTATCACTTTAGGCAAGAACAAGGATAAAGCGCTGCAGGCGATGATCGAGGATTATCTGAAGCGCATGGCGTGGACGGTTGTCTTCAAAGAAATCGTGCCGCCGCAATGCAGTGACGCCGAGCGTAAAAGCCGCGAGGCCGAGTTGATCCGTGCGGCCCTGCCAGCCAAAGCATTTGTGATTGCGCTGGACGAGCGCGGTGACATGCTGGACAGTCCTGGCTTTGCCACGCGGTGGGATACGCTGCAACAGACGCACAGTACGGTGGCGTTTGTCATCGGTGGTGCGGACGGGCTGGACGAGGCACTGCGGCGACAGGCGCAGATGGTCGTGTGTTTCGGACGTATGACCTGGCCGCATATGCTGGTGCGGTTGATGCTGGTCGAACAGCTTTACCGTGCGGCGACTATTCTTGCGGGGCACCCCTATCACCGGACCTAGGCGGGTTTTATCTGCGCCGCCAGCGCGGAAAGAGCGGAAGATACGTTGATAACAAAACTCATATCGGGGGGTCC
>CAYRRF010000012.1:7586-22064 GCA_964426595.1 uncultured Bdellovibrionales bacterium
TTCTTCGCGGCACGAATATTTCGTATCGGTGATACTGGCTTCTAACGCATCGCCAAAGCAAAGCTGGGCGTATTCGAGATAATCTTTGATGCGTGGCGTCATTTCCAGTTTTGTCTTGCTCCAGGCCTGGAGTAATTGAACCGTCGCTTCGTAATGTGGAGGTGGTGTGTGTGGCTCCAGCATATTCAATAACGGAGCTAATGTGTCTTCCGTTGTGCTGTCTTGTTTAATCCCCATTTCAAGAATGGCGCACGAAGCCTGACAGGCTGCGACGTTGCAGGGCGCTTCCAGACCTGTTGCCAGAAAAGAAAGCCTGAACAACATATCGTTACGCAGACGGCGATCGGCTTTGCACAAGGTGACGATGGTCTGGACTGCCCGGTTTTGTTCTTCTCCCGGAGGGGCAGCCTCCAGCACGGCGACCGAAGAAGCAATCCGAGGATCTTCTTGGAATCCAAAACGAGGGAAGAAAGAGGAGGGCATAGCCGCGATCCTAGCGAGATTAAGATATTCTGTCAATAATAACCTGCTAGGATGTCGCCTTTTGGCCACAGGGGCGCGGGAAGGGGCCTGGGACTTAACAAATTCCTAAAAACCCGTTGACCTCCCATGAAATCCCATGTTATCCCATTATTAACCATCTGCCCCCAACCCCTGCCGATTCGGTGATCTATGGCGCTTTTCCTGTCCACCTACACGAACAAGGTTGATACCAAGTTCCGTGTTTCGGTTCCGGCAGGTTTTCGCAACGCTCTTCAAGACCAAACATTCCAAGGCATCGTCTTGCTGCCCTCGAATAAATTCGCAGCGCTTGAGGGATTCAGCATGGCGATGATGCAGGAACTCAGCGCCCGCTTGGATCGTTTTGATTTGTTCTCGGATACACAGGATGATCTGGCTGCGGTGATTTTCGGCAATGCCACGCCCTTCACCTTTGACGAAACGGGACGCATCGGCCTGACCAAAGAATTAATGACGCATGCGCAAATCAAAGACACGGCGCTTTTTGTCGGCATGGGCAACAAGTTTCAGATCTGGAATCCTGCCAACTACGCCAAACGCCGCACCGAGGCCATGCGCCGCGTGCAGGAAAAAGGCCTGACAGTTCCCAATCCGGTGGAGGCTGCCAAATGACGCATCGTCCAGTCTTGGGTCGTGAAGTGGTCGAGGCATTACAGCCGAAGAAGAATGGTGTGTATATTGATGCGACGTTTGGTCGCGGCGGCTATACGGCGCTGCTTCTGGAATCGGGCGCGGGCCGTGTGGTGGCCATCGATCGTGATCCCGAAGCCGCCAAAGCTGCGGAAATCTTCAAGCAACGCTATGGCGATCGCTTTCTTTTCCTGACGGGATGCTTTGGTGACATGGTACGCATCGTGCGCGCAGCGAATATCAATACGGTGGATGGTATTGCATTTGATATCGGCGTGTCGTCGCCGCAACTGGATACGGCCGAGCGCGGTTTCTCGTTCCGTCTGGACGGGCCGTTGGATATGCGTATGTCGGCCACGGGACGCAGCGCCGCCGACATCGTCAACACAGCCGGCGAGGCTGAACTGGCGGACATTTTATATCAGCTGGGGGAAGAACGTGCGTCACGCCGTATTGCCAAAGCGATTGTCGAAGCGCGTCGCGTCAAAGCGTTTGAACGTACCACGGAACTGGCCGCAACGATTGCAAGTGTTGTGCCTAAGCATAGCGAGATTCATCCCGCTACCAAATCGTTCCAGGCGTTGCGTATTGCCGTCAATGACGAGCTGGGTGAGTTGCAGCGTGGATTGCAGGCCGCCCTTGAATTGCTGCAGAGCGGCGGACGTATCGCCGTTGTGACGTTCCATTCGTTGGAAGATCGCATCGTCAAAGAATTTTTCCGCACGCAGGCCGGGCGCATCGGCCAGATTTCGCGGCACCGTCCGCTGGTGGCCGCCACGCTTGCACCGTCGTTGCGTCTGGTGAATAACAAGGCGATCACGCCATCCGACGAAGAATGCCGCCAGAACAGCCGCGCCCGCTCGGCCAAGTTGCGCGTGGCAGAAAAAATAACGGGAGACAGCGCATGCGCATGAGCGTCGCCACCTGGATGATTCTGATTATCGGCTTGGGCACAGGCGTGTTTATGATTGCCAACCGTGTGCAGGAGTCGGAAAAGAAAATTGATTTGTTGAATGAGAGCATTACGCAAGAACACGAGAATATGCGGGTGCTGGAAGCGGACTGGACGTTTTTAAACAGTCCTGAGCGTCTGGAAAAAGTCGCCAAGCAGTACTTTGAATTGACTCCGGGCGAGGGGCGGCAATATGCGTCGATTGCTTCGGTACCGTTGCGTGCGGTGATGGACGAACAGGAAAAAGCCGCTGCCGATGATGTAAGCGAGGCCGAAGCACTGGCCCAGATCGAGCCCGGCACGCCGGATACAATGCTGGCCGAAGATAAAACGCCGGCGGCTCCTGCCGCAGCGCCGATCAATGCGCTGCCCGAGCCCAAAGCGTTGGATGACGGCGATATAACCGAAGTCAGCGATGCACGGGGGGAACATGAATAGTTGGGTCCAGTGCAAGGTTTTCGGTTTTGCCGATACATCCTCTGGCGGATTTGAAACCGCCGAATGGGTTGCCGGCAAAAACGTGTTGCGCAAGACGCGCTCGCGCATCACCGTTGTTATCATGATGTTCGTTTTGGCCTATACGGCCGTCGTGGGTCGTATGGTGCATCTGGCCCTGACGCGTTCAGAAGCCGTAAGCGATGTATATAATGAAGAGCGTCCGGCCAGCACCGACAGCAAGCGCGCGGATATTACCGACCGTAACGGCTTGTTGCTGGCAACCTCTTTGAAAACATTGTCTTTATATGCGGACCCGAAAGCCATTCAAAATCCGGTGGAAGCGGCCCGCAGCATCAATAAAACATTCCCGGATCTGTCTTATGCGGAAGTGTTGGAAAAGCTGCAAAGCAAGCGCCGCTTTGTCTGGTTGAAGCGCAACCTGACGCCAAAACAAATTTATGCAGCCAACCATATGGGGTTGCCCGGTGTTGAATTTTTGGAAGAAACGCGCCGCATCTATCCGCAAGGTGCGACAACAGCGCATGTGATCGGTTACACGGATATTGACCACAAAGGCCTGGCCGGTGTCGAGCGTGGACTGGAATCGATGTTGCATGACAGCGATACGCCGGTACAAACGACCTTGGATGTCCGCTTGCAGCATATCCTGCAACGCGAAGTCAAAAAATCGATTGATGATTTTACGGCGATCGGCGGCGGCGGTCTGATCATGGATGTGCGCACGGGCGAAATTCTGGCGCTGGCCTCGTTGCCTGACTTTAATCCGCACAGCCCCGGCGATATCAGCGATGCCGAACGCTTTAACCGCATCACTTTAGGCGCCTATGAAATGGGTTCGACGTTTAAAACCTTTACCACTGCGGCATTGTTGGAATTTACGCACGCGTCGCTGCACAGCCAGTTTGATGCGCGTTTCCCGTTGCAGCGCGCAGGCTTTAAAATTTCCGATTTCCACCCCGAGGCCCGCTATCTGACAGTGCCAGAAGTCTATATCCATTCGTCGAACATCGGTACGGCGCTCGAGGCGGAAAAAATCGGCACCGACACGTTGAAGAACTTTTATCAGAAGCTGGGATTTTTTGCTAAACCCAACATTGAAATCCAGGAACAGGCCCAGCCGCTGATCCCGCATCCGTGGCGGCCGATTAACACGCTGACCGCTGCGTATGGGCATGGGATTGCGGTGACACCGTTACAACTGGCGGCGGCCACGGCGGCGATTGTCAATGGCGGTTACCGCGTAACGCCGACACTCATCAAGCACGCACCGGAAGAATATCAGAATCAGGAGCGCGAGCGGATTATTTCCGAGAAAACTTCGGCGACCATGCGTGACCTGATGCGTCTGGTGGTGACCGATGGCACGGGAACCAAGGCGAATGCGCCGGGCTATCGCGTGGGCGGTAAAACCGGAACAGCCGAGAAAACCTTGGGTCACGGCTATAGCCAGCACGCGCAAATCGCTTCGTTCGTCAGTGCGTTTCCGATGGATGATCCGCGTTATCTGGTGTTGATCATGGTCGACGAGCCCAAGCCGAATAAAAATTCTTTTGGTTACGCCACCGCCGGCTGGGTGGCTGCACCGTATGTCGGCAATGTTATTAAAGAGATGGCGCCGCTGGTCGGTGTACGTCCCAAATTTGATGATCGTCTGGCAGCGGTCAAAGCCTCGATGGGAATTGCGTCACATCCCGATGCGGCACCACCAACAATAGTCAACACTACACAAGAGGGGGGACGTCTTGCGTCTTATTGATCTCATGGCCCAAACAGCGACACTTGCACAACACGACATCTATCCCACCAATGATAATAGTCGTGAATTGATCATTGCGGGATTAAGCTCGGACTCACGTACCGTGCGCCCCGGCTATTTATTTGCGGCATTGCCCGGCAGCAAAACCACCGGCGAAGAATACATCGCCGATGCCATTCAAAACGGCGCGGTGGCGGTATTGGCGCAGCCGGGTATCAAGTTGCCCGCTTCAGCCGGTAGCGTCATTTTGATTGAAGACCCCAATCCCCGCCGTCGCTTTGCGCGTATGGCTTCCAAGTTTTATGCGACACAGCCCGAAACGGTTGTGGCGGTTACGGGCACGAACGGAAAGACGTCGGTTGCCAGTTTCTGCCGTCAGATCTGGACACAGCTGCAGCACAGCTCGGCCACCATCGGAACATTGGGTGTCGAAGCGCCGCAATTGAACTGGCCGCAAACGGCGACGGGATATAATTTAACAACGCCGGATCCGGTAACCTTGCATCACGAGCTGGGCGACTTGGCCAAAGCCGGTGTCACGCATCTGGCGATGGAAGCTTCCAGCCATGGTCTGGAGCAATACCGTCTGGATGGTGTCCAGGTGCGTGCCGCGGCGTTTACGAATTTGACGCGCGATCATTTGGATTATCACGGTTCGATGGGTGCGTATTTTAACGCCAAAGCTCGCCTTTTCAGCGATATTCTGCCCAGCGGCAGCTTGGCTGTCATCAATGCCGACAGCGACTACGCCAAGCGTCTGGTGGATTTGTGCGAAACGTTCGGCCACGAAATCGTCTTGTACGGCGTCAAAGGTCGTGACATTACGCTGGTATCGCAAAAGCCGACGGCGCGTGGGCAGAAGCTGGTGATTAATGTCTTTGGTGAAAAATACACAGTCGAGATTCCGGTTGCGGGAACATTCCAGGCCGGAAATATTTTGTGCGCTTTAGGTCTGACGTTAGGTCTGGAAGAAGATCCGGCCCGTTATCCGCTCTACATCAAAGCGCTGGAATCGTTACAGGTCGTGCGCGGCCGTTTAGAGCTGGTCGGTACGCATCCGTGCGGCGCACCGATCTATGTAGACTATGCGCATACACCGGACGCGTTGGAAAACGTGCTGCAGGCCTTGCGCCCGCACACCACCAATCGCCTGCATGTTGTCTTTGGTTGCGGCGGGGATCGTGATCCCGGCAAGCGGCCGATGATGGGCGCGATTGCAACCAAGCTGGCCGATCATGTGATTGTCACCGACGATAATCCACGCACGGAAAACCCCAAGCGCATCCGTCAGGAAATCATGGCGGCGGCTCCACGGGCGCAGGATATCGGCGATCGTCGGCATGCCATTGAAACGGCGGTGGCCAGTCTTAAAACCGGCGACGTGCTGGTCGTTGCAGGCAAAGGCCACGAGCAAGGCCAGATTATCGATCGCGTCACGCATCCTTTTGACGATGCCGCCGAAGTGCGAACCGCGTTGAAACGGATCAAAGCATGAGTCACACGCCCCTCTGGACCGCAGCATCTCTTGCCGCAGTAACAGGCGGGCGTTTGATCGGTTCGGATCGTGCGGTCACCGGCGTGTCGATTGATACGCGCACGTTACAGGCCGGGGATGTGTTTATTGCCTTGCGGGGCCCGCATTTGGACGGGCACGAATATATTGCCGCCGCGCGTGCCAAAGGGGCAACCTGTGTGATTGCCGAGCACGGCAGCGAAGAAGGCACAATTGTGGTGGCCGATACGTTTCAAGCATTACAGGATATGGGGCGCGGCGCACGGGCGCGCAGCAAAGCGCGCGTTTTTGCGATTACCGGGTCGGTGGGCAAGACCTCGACCAAAGAAATGCTGGCGCGCTGTCTTTCGCTTTTGGGCGAAACCCATGCGGCCCAGGCCAGTCTGAATAATCATTGGGGCGTGCCGTTGTCGTTGGCGCGCATGCCGGTCTCGGCGCAGTTCGGTGTGTTCGAGCTGGGGATGAATCATGCAAACGAAATCACGCCGCTAAGCAAAATGACAGCGCCGCATATTGCGTTGATTACCACGATTGCCTCGGCGCACATTGAAAATCTGGGTTCGGTAGAAAACATTGCCCGCGCCAAATCCGAGATCTTTCACGGGATGGAGACGGATGGCGTTGCCATTTTACCGCGGGATAATCCACAGTTTCCTATCCTGTTGGCCGAAGCGCGGACGCAAGGGTTGCAGCATATCCTGACCTTTGGCAGTGATCCCGGCAGCGATGTACGGTTGCTGGATGCGCGCGCCGAGGCTGACATGACCCACGTACATTTTTCGTACCAGGGCAAATCGTATGATTTCACCTTGGGGCTGGCGGGTGTGCATCAGGCGATGAATGCGCTGGCCGTTGTGGCAGCCGTGGCACAGGTTACAGACGATATTACGCGCGTGCTGCCCGTCTTGGCCGAGCTTACCCCTGTCTCGGGCCGCGGCAATCGCTGGCCGTGCCTGTTGAAAAAAGGCCAGCCGCCGTTGCTGGTGATTGACGAGACGCACAATGCCAGTCCGGTGGCGGTGCGTGCGGCCTTAGATGTGCTGGCGCGTATTCCAACCAATGGCCGGCGTCTGGTCGCCTTGGGGGATATGCTGGAGCTGGGTGCTGTCAGCGCGCAGGAACACGCGGCATTAAAAGAACCGTTGCTGGCGGCGCATGTCGATCACGTTTTTACCTGCGGCAAACGCATGGCGCATCTGGCCGAGGTATTGCCTTTTGGACGCAATACGCATTTTGCCGATAGTGCCGCGCTGGCGGCGCATATTGCCGAGCTGGTACGGCCGGGGGATGTGCTTTTGCTTAAGGGTTCGCACGGGTCTAAAATGAAGCTGGTGATTGACGCCCTGCAAAGTTTAAGCCAATCTGCAGAAATGGCTCTCTCACCCGGATAGGATATCGTGCTCTATCATCTTCTGACCCCGTTCGCTAAAGATTTTATTTTCTTCAACCTGTTTCATTATATTACTTTCCGTTCCGGCGGAGCGATTATTACAGCGTTGATCATCAGCTTTATCGTCGGGCCACGCTTTATCAACTGGCTGAAGAAGAAACAAGGCGAGGGCCAGCCTATTCGCAGCGACGGTCCCGAAACGCATTTCAAGAAAAAAGGCACGCCGACCATGGGTGGCGGCTTGATGTTGATTTCGTTTGGTGTTGCAACCTTGTTATGGGCGCGTCTGGATAATCCGTATGTATGGATTTGCCTGTGGGTGATTTTCGGCTTTGCGGCGGTCGGTTTTTTCGACGACTATTCCAAGCTGACCAAGCGCAGCCATATCGGTATTTCGGGTCGCTTGCGTCTGTTGATTAAAACGATCATTTCGCTGGTTGCGGCTTTTGCTATTGTTTATTTCAGTGAAGATGATCGCATCGCTACGGGTCTGGCCTTGCCGTTCCTTAAAAATGCGATTTTACCGCTGGGAGGGCTGTATTATCTGTTTGCGGCTTTTGTCATGGTAGGCAGCGCAAACGCCGTCAATCTGACCGACGGGCTGGATGGCTTGGCGATCGGCCCGATCATGATTGCGCTGGCGTGTTTTGGTATTATTTGTTATCTGGTCAGCAATGCCGTGTTTGCAAATTATTTACAGCTGCACTTCATTCGCGGCAGCGGTGAAGTAGTCGTTTTGTGCGGTGCCTTGATTGGCGCGGGTCTGGGATTTTTATGGTTCAATGCGCCGCCGGCCATGGTCTTCATGGGCGACACCGGTTCACTGTCGATGGGCGGCGCCTTGGGTGTGATGGCAGTGATTGCCAAACACGAAGTTGTGCTGGCAATTATCGGTGGTCTATTCGTAGTGGAAACATTATCTGTGATGATTCAGGTTGCAGTCTTTAAAATGACAGGCAAGCGCGTGTTCAAAATGGCACCCTTGCATCACCATTTTGAAAAACTGGGATGGGCGGAAACGACAATCGTTATTCGCTTTTGGATCATTGCGATTATTCTGGCCCTGGTCGGCCTGTCGACCCTGAAATTACGATGAATTTCGGACTTTCCCGTACGGACGGCTCGCAACTGGCAACCTGGTGGTGGAGCGTCGATCGCTGGCTGCTGGTCGCGGTCATGGTGTTAATCCTATGCGGTACCGTCTTGATTGCCGCCGCCAGTCCCGCCATCGCTCAGCGTTTGCACCTGCCGTGGTTCTATTTTATTTTGCGTCACTTGTTTTATCTGGTGCCAACGCTGGCGCTGATCCTTGGCTTTTCAATCATGACGCCGCGCGCGTTGCGCCGTACGGCCATTTTATTCTTTTTAATCACGCTGGCGATGCTGGCGCTGGTGCCCGTGATGGGCTCGGAATTGAACGGCGCGCGCCGCTGGATTTCGTTGGGCGGATTTTCTTTGCAGCCTTCCGAGTTTATCAAGCCGTGTTTTGCAGTCGTTGCGGCGTGGTTATTCGCTAGCCAGCACCGCGATCGCAGCTTTCCGGGCTATATGACGTCGTGCATGTTATATGCACTGATTGTCGGGTTATTGTTGTTGCAGCCGGATCTGGGTATGACGGTCATCGTCAGCTTTGTCTGGGCGATTCAATTCTTTATGGCCGGGTTGCCGTTGTCGATTGTAGCGATTTTGTTCGTGCTTTTTGTTGTCGGCTTGTTCGGTATTTATATGACGTTCCCGCACGTCTCCAGCCGTATCGACCGCTTTGTCGATCCGCAAAAAGGCGACACATATCAAGTCGACCGCGCGCTGGAAGCGTTTCGCAATGGCGGTATTTTCGGCACCGGCCCGGGCCAAGGCCATATCAAGCGCGTGCTTCCCGATGCGCATGCGGATTTTATTTTTGCCGTTGCGGGTGAGGAATTTGGTATGATTCTGACAGCGCTGCTGGTGTTGTTGTTTGGTTTCATCGTTTGGCGCGGCATGCAGCGTGCGCGTTCCAGCGATAATTTATTTGTAATGCTGGCGGTCTCGGGATTGCTGGCACAATTCGGCGGTCAGGCACTGGTGCATATGGGGTCCAGCCTGCATCTTTTGCCGGCCAAAGGCATGACCTTGCCGTTTGTATCCTATGGCGGTTCATCGTTGCTGGCACTGGGTCTTGGCATGGGCATGGTGCTGGGGTTGACGCGCCAGGACGTGCTGAAAAGGCCGAACGCATGAGTAAAAAAGTATTCCTTGTAGCGGGCGGCACCGGCGGACATGTTTTTCCGGCGATGGCGTTGGCGGACGTTTTGGTCACGCGCGATGTGCAATGCATTTTTATCGGTGACAAGCGCACAAAAAATCTCTATGAGCGTAACAACCGCCCGGTGCAGATTGTGACGGCAGCGACGTTTGGCAGCGGAATTTGGGGCAAGCTGCGCGGTGCGGTAATGATTGTCGCCGGTTTGATTGAATCGCTGGATATTTTGCGCGAAGAGCAACCCGATGCCGTCGTCGGCTTTGGTGGCTATCCGTCGTTTCCGATGGTTTTTGCCGCACAAATCTTGGGTATTCCAACGCTGGTGCATGAGCAAAATGCCGTGTTTGGCCGCGCCAATCGCGTGCTCAGTAAGCGGGCCAAGCATGTGGCGCTGTCTTTTGCCAAAGTTAATAACATCCCGGCGGAGAGCGCCAAAAAATGTACTGTGACGGGCAATCCTATCCGGAAGGTCTTCGCGCAAGGGGCTTTGCCGTATCCGTCACTAAGCGGCGACCTGCATATTGCGATTACGGCGGGCAGTCAGGGGAGCGCTTTTTTCAATCGCGTGTTACCCGAAGCGATCGCGCGCCTGCCGGTGGTGTTGCGTGATCGGCTGCATATCACGCATCAGGTGCGCGCCGAAGATATCAAAGCCGTGACGCTGGCCTATGCGGCCTCGGAAGTGCGCGTGTCGCTGGCGCCATTCTTTGACGATATGATTGCCTTTTTCCGTCCGGCACATTTGGTCATCGCCCGTGCGGGTGCCAGTACGGTTGCCGAGGTGACGGCTGTTGGACGTCCGGCCTTGTTTATTCCGCTGGCAATTTCCCTGGACGGGGATCAGGCGCAAAATGCGGCGTATCTGGTATCGCAAGGGGCGGCTTGGGTTTTGCGTGAAGACGAGGCAACGCCCGAAACGCTGGCGGCACATCTGGCCCAGCTTTTATCGCATCCGGACTTGATGGCGCAGACGGCGGCAAAAGCGGCGGCCTGCAGCAATCCGCATGCGGCCGAGGCCCTGGCGGATCTTGTGATTATAGCGCAAAAAGGCTAAACTGTCCTGCAACCACCACAGGATTAGTCTATGCGTATTTTTCCCAATCGTTTTGGTACGTTACATTTTACCGGTATCGGCGGCATCGGCATGTCCGGAGTAGCCGAGTTGTTGCACCAGCTGGGCTATGCGGTCCAAGGGTCGGATATTGCAAGCGACAGTCCGAACGTCAAACGTCTGCAAGATCAAGGTGTGCGCGTCATGTCCGGTCATGCGGCTGAAAATGTTTTCGACAAAGACGGCAAGCCCGTCGGCGGATTGGTGTATAATGCTTTGGCCAAAGACAGTAATCCCGAGCTGGTCAAGGCGCGGGAATTGAAAATTCCGTTGATCACACGCTCCGAGTTGCTGGCCGAGATCATGCGCGTACGCTGGTCGGTGGGTATTACCGGTACACACGGCAAGACAACGACCACCTCGCTGGTCGGAACATTGTTAGAAGCGGGCGGCATCGATCCGACCGTTATCAATGGTGGTATCGTCAATGCCTATGGCACGAATACACGCATCGGTCACGGCGATTGGCTGGTGGTCGAGGCTGATGAGGCCTATGGCACGTTTTTAAAGCTACGGCCGACGATTGCGATTGTTACCAATATGGATCCCGAGCATCTGGATTATTATCACACCTTTGATAATGTCCGCGCGGCGTACAAGCATTACGTGGAAGCGACGCCTTTCTACGGTCTTTCAATCTTGTGTCTGGATCATCCCGAGGTACAAAAGCTGGCGGCGCATATCAAGGATCGCCGTGTTGTGACCTATGGCACCAATCCCCAAGCCGATGTGATTGCTAAAAATATTCGCCAAACGCCCGAGGGCAGTGTCTTTGACGTGCATGTCGGGGGATTGTTATCGCCCGATGCGGTGCGTGTTCTGGTGGATGTGCGTATGCCCATCCCGGGACATCACAATGTCCTTAATGCTTTGGCGGCGATTGCCGTGGCCATTCATTTGGGCGTTAGCGATGCCACGATTATCAAAGCGTTGGGCGAATTTAGTGGTGTTAAACGCCGCTTCACGCAGACGGGTATCGTCAATAATATTCGCGTCATTGATGATTACGGACATCACCCGGTGGAAATCGCTGCGGTCTTGAAAGCGGCGCGCAGTACGTTGGCGAATGATAAATCCCGCGTGCTTGCGATTGTGCAGCCGCATCGTGACAGCCGCGTGCATGATTTATTCGATGATTTTTGCACCTGCTTTAACGATGCGGACACGGTCATGGTGGCCGATATTTATGCCGCCGGTGAAGAGCCGATCCAGGGCGCCGAAAAAGAAGATATCGTGGCGGGCCTTATTCAAGCGGGACACAAAAACGCAATGATCCTGCGCCATGAAAACGATTTGCCGCAGATGATCGCACATATGGCGCAGCCCGGCGATATCGTTGTGTTTTTGGGCGCAGGTTCGATTACCAAATGGGCCTATGCATTGCCACAGCAATTGCAGGAAAAAATGGCGGCGGCATGAGTCTGGTTTTTACCAAAGCCGAGGCTTTGATCGGGCGTCTGCCTGTGGTGCGGGGCCGCTATAGCACCAATGAGCCGTTGGCGCCGATGACATGGTTTCGTGTCGGTGGCCCGGCTGAAGTTCTTTTCAAGCCGGCGGATGAAGAAGATCTGGCGCAGTTTTTACAACAATGCCCTGCGGATGTGCCGATTACGATTTTAGGGGTGGCTTCGAATGTGATTATCCGCGATGGCGGTATTAAGGGCGTCGTCGTGCGTCTGGGCCGCGAGTTCGCCGGCATGGCCGTGGATGCGCAGGATCCGACATTGTTGCATGTCGGCGCGGCGTGCTTGGATTTTAATGTTGCACTGTTCGCGCAGAAAAATGCCATCGCCGGATTGGAATTCCTCAGCGGTATTCCGGGGACTATCGGCGGAGCGTTACGCATGAATGCGGGCTGCTATGGCAGTGAGACCAAAGATATTCTGATCGAGGCCACAGCGATTGATCGCCACGGCCGTCGCCATGTGGTGACACCGCAAGACATGAACATGCAATATCGTCACACCGATGCGCCCGCCGATTGGTTGTTTGTATCGGCGCGTTTGCGTGGCCGCGTCGGAAACGCCGAAGAGATTAAAGCGCATATGGACGAAATCAAAGCCAAGCGCGAAGCCTCGCAACCCATCCGCGAAAAGACGGGCGGATCGACATTTGCCAATCCCGCTGATTGCAGTGCGTGGCAGGCGGTGGATCGTGCGGGTTGCCGCGGTTTGAAAGTCGGCGGCGCGCAGATGTCGGAAAAACACGCCAATTTCATGATCAATACCGGCGAGGCCACGGCTGCCGATTTGGAAAATTTAGGCGAAGAAGTGCGTCGCCGCGTCAAGGAAACGCAAGATATCGATCTGCGTTGGGAGATTAAACGCATCGGAGAGTCTGTATGAGATACAGCGGCAGTGTCTCGGAAAAAACGCGCGTGGCCGTATTGATGGGCGGCTGGTCCTCGGAGCGCGAAGTGTCCTTGATGTCGGGTCAGGCTGTGGTCGAAGCGTTGCGCAGCAAAGGCTATGAGGTAATGGCCCTGGACCCGCCGAAAGATCTGACACGCTTTGCGGCGCAATTGGTGTCGGCGCGGCCAGATGTCATTTTCAATGCGTTGCACGGTATTGGCGGTGAAGATGGCGTGATTCAGGGCGCGTTGGAGATGAGCAATATTCCTTATACGCATTCCGGTGTCAAAGCCAGCGCGTTGGCGATGGACAAGGTGCTGACCAAGATTATTGCGCGCACGTTGAGTGTGACGTGCGCCGAAGAAATTGTCATGGAGCGCGATGAGCTGGTCCGGCACCCCATGGAGCTGCCGTATGTGGTCAAGCCTGTCGAGGAAGGATCCAGTGTAGGGATTACAATCGTGCGTAACGATGCGGATCGTCTGCACGCCTTGCGCAACGGGGATCCCGGACAATTCGTGATGGTCGAGCGCTATATCGAAGGCGAAGAATTGACCTCTGCGGTCTTGGAAACCGAAAAAGGCTTGCAGGTTCTGGGTATTACGCGTCTGGAATCCTCGCGCGGGTTTTATGATTACGAATCCAAATATACCGATGGCGTAACGCGTCATACGGTTAACCCGGAACTGCCAAAAGATGTCGTCGAGGCAATTCATCACGCCGCTTTAGTGATGCACCGGCAATTGGGTTGTCATGATGTCTCGCGTTGTGATTTCCGTTATAATCCAAAAGACGGCGTTGTTTTTCTCGAGATTAATACCCATCCGGGCCTGACCAAGCTTTCCTTACTGCCAGAGCAAGCTGCGGCAGCGGAGATATCTTTTCCCGACCTTATTGTTACACTCATCGAGTCGGCGCGCCGCCGCTTTAAACGCTCATGATGCAAAACACTGCCCATTTCCGTCAACAGCAACGCCGCCAGCAGCGCGGCCAGTTAAACCGTTCCGTGCTTGCCAGTCTGGTCTGTCTGGCGGTTATAGTGGCGGCGATATGGCAGGCGCCATTGTTGCAGCTGGGGGTCACTACAGCGCACGATAAATTTATCGAATGGTCAGGCCAGCAAGGTTTTGTGATTAAGCGTTTGGATGTTGTTGGACGCAACCAGATTGCAGCACAAGAGATTTTACAAGCCTTGCAGGTCAAGCAAGGCGCACCGATTTTGGGGTATGATCCCCAGGATGCGGTGGTGCGCTTGATGATGATTCCATGGATCAAATCGGTCAATGTCGAGCGGCGCATGCCGGACACCATCTTCGTGCGCATCGAAGAGCGCATTCCCGCCGCGCGTTGGCAGGTGCAGGGCAAGCTGGCGATTGTGGATATCGAAGGCGTGGTGCTAACGACGGAAAATCTGGACATGTATAAAGACCTGCCGATTATTATCGGGCAGGAAGCGCGCCACAAAGTTGTGGATTTGTTTGCGCTGCTGCGCGGCGAGCCGGATCTGGCCAAGGATGTAACGGCGGCGACTTGGATCAGCAATCGCCGTTGG
>CAYRRF010000013.1:0-10382 GCA_964426595.1 uncultured Bdellovibrionales bacterium
AGTCTGGAGGATAATTTATCCCTGCGCTCGGCGTGGATGATCGGTCAATTTTACGAACGTCAAGGCAATAAAGAAAAAGCCCTGGCTGTATATCAAAAACTGACCGAGAAAATTTCGGACTCACCGTATCCGCAACTGGCAGTGCAGCGTGTACGTAACGGCGGTATGAAAACAGATGCAGCCGCTTTGACGGTGGCCGACGGAGTTTCTTCGGCATTGTACGATGTAGCCAGCGTTTTGTATCAGGAAAGCTCGCCGCGCATGGCGGTATTGTACGTGCAACTGGCCTATTATTTGACGCCGCAGGATCCGTTTGTCAATTTGTTGCTCGGCGATATTTTTGCGACATCAATGATGCGGGACTCGGCCATTGATTACTATATGGCGGTAACCAAGCAAGCCGACATGGCCGTGCTGGCGCGTATGCGTTTGGTGTCCTTGTATGAATCGTCGGGTCAGATTGATCGTGCGCTGAATATGCTTGAGGATTTGCGCACCAACCCTGTGACACAACGTCAGGCTGTCAGTGAAATAGCTGATATTTACCGCCGCCAGGAAAAGTATGCCAAGGCTATCCCGTACTATGATGAAATTATTGCGCGCATTAAGACACCCAAAGAATCCGACTGGCCCGTCTATTACGCGCGTGCGATCTGTCTGGAACGCGAAAACAAGCTGGAAGAGTCGGAAAAAGATTTGAAACAAGCGCTTGCTTTAAGTCCCGATCAACCGGAAGTTTTGAATTATCTGGCCTATACATGGGTCGATCATGATAAAAATCTGGAAAAAGCGCTGGATATGTTGTTGCGCGCATTGGCGGGTTCGCCGCAAGATCCCTATATCACCGATAGTGTCGGCTGGACGTTGTACCGTCTGGGCCGCTATGAACAGGCGATTTCCTATTTGGATACGGCTGTGCAGGGCCTGCCGGATGACACGACGGTCAATGACCATTTAGGAGATGCGTATTGGCGCGTGGGGCGCCGTCTGGAGGCAGGCTATCAATGGAAGCGTGCGTTCAAGAGCGCAGGTCCAAACGAAGCGGATCTAAAGAAATCGATTGAGGACAAATTGCTTCATGGTCTTCCCGAGTCTTCCCTGACAGGCAAACAATCCAAAGTAACAAACGGATAAAACATGTCGTTGTGGTCCAGTAAACTTAAGCCTTATCTTTCCGGTCGCGAAGAGCGGGACTTTACCGATCCGATGGAAGCTTTGGCGTATGTGGAAAAACTCTATTCGCACAATATCCTTTACTTGCGGCAAGAGTTCGAACTTTTTGCCCGCGACAAGAAAACGGATGAACGGGCACGCGCCTGTTATCCTTTTGTGCGTATCAAAACCCACAATCGCCAGCGCCCTAAAAGCCCGTTGTCCTATGGCTATGTTTCCCGCCCCGGTGTGTATGAATCGACACTGACGCGTCCCGACATTTTTACTCGCTATTATCTGACCCAGCTTAATCTGCTGAAAGAAAATCACGGGGTACCGTTTACGGTTGGAATCAGTGATACGCCGATCCCCATTCATTTTGCCTTGGGTGAGAATTCGCATCTGGAAGGGTTGATTACAGCCGATAAAATCAAGCAATTGCCAAACATATTTGATTTGCCCGACCTATCCACTTTGGATGATCGTATCCCTAACGGTGATTTTGATGATGTGACGGCGCCCAAAATGCCGTTATCGCTTTTTGCTGCGCCACGTATTGATATCAGTTTACAGCGCTTGCGTCATTATACAGGAACCAACCCGCAATATTTTCAAAATTTTGTTATCTTTACGAACTATGCGTTCTATGTCGAGCAATTTGCGACCATGGCGCGCGCCTTGATGAGCCGCGCCGCTACCGATCAGGAACGCCAGGCCAGTATGCGTTACGAAGCCTTTGTTGAGCCCGGCAACGTTGTCGTACAAAACGCCAATATGCCGGCAAAAGACTATCCGGTGGGCCAGACGCCACAGCGCATGCCACAAATGCCAGCGTACCATTTGATACGCGAGGATGGTTGTGGTATCACGTTGGTCAATATCGGCGTTGGTCCGTCGAATGCGAAAACAATCACGGATCACATCGCGGTATTGCGCCCGCATGCATGGATGATGCTGGGGCATTGTGCCGGCTTGCGTAACAGCCAGAATTTAGGCGACTATGTGTTGGCGCACGCCTATTTGCGCCAGGATCATGTGCTGGATGAAGATGTCCCGCAAAATATCCCCATTCCGGGTCTGGCGGAGATCCAGGTAGCCTTGGAAAAAGCTGTCGCCGAAGTCACCGGACTGACCAAATCGGAATTAAAGTCGGTGATGCGTACGGGAACCGTAGCGACGGTCGATGACCGTAACTGGGAACTGAAAGATTATCGCATTCCGGCGCGCGTCCTTAATCAGGCGCGTGCGATCGCCTTGGATATGGAGTCGGCGACGATTGCAACGAATGGTTTCCGCTTCCGCGTGCCCTATGGCACCTTGTTGTGCGTCTCGGACAAGCCGCTGCACGGGCAAATCAAGCTGCCCGGCATGGCCGATGAGTTCTACCGCCGCCGAGTGGATCAGCATTTACGTATCGGGATTCGCACGATGGAGCTGCTGCGGGATGTCGGTATGGAAACCCTTCATAGCCGAAAATTACGAAGTTTTAACGAAGTTGCTTTCCAATAAACTTCCCTTAAGTGCTGTTAAATTTTTTAACGGTATGATAAAATCAACCACACGACAAAGGTGGACGAGCAAGCATGTCGGATGATTCCATCCACGAGCGATTGGGTGACTTTTTGTCCGTATCTCCTGATGTATTTTGGGAGACGGATACGACAGGTCGTCTCACTTTTTTATCCATGCAGATTACGCCCCTGACGGGCAAAGCGCACGAAGAGTTTATCGGCAAACCATTGACGACACTTTTTGCGCACAAGCCTTGCGCTGATTTGTGGTCGAATTGGGTGCATGCCTGTATCAAAGGCAAATTGCTGCCCCTCGAAGCTATGCCGGTACCGATAGAAGGGGCTCGTGTTGCGCACATCTCGGCCTATGCGCAGCGTTTTTCCAAAGGATTGCGTGGATTTATACGCGATGTATCGGAAATCATTGAAGGCGGCAGCCAGGCAGTTGAAATCGGACGGCAGCTGGCAGATACGATTGATGCCGTGCCCTATGGTGTCGCAATGTTTGACCGCAACGACATTCTGATCTTTATTAACAACAAGTGCCGCAATATTTTCCCCGGCATCCAGGACATCATGTGTCCGGGCACAAGCTTTGAACAATTAGTGCGCGGGTATTTTAACGCAGGGTTGCAGGATGTGCCGCCGCAACAGCGCGAAGAAATGGTCCGCAAGCGTTTATCGCTGCACCGCAACGACTATGGCACGCGTGAAATCCTTTTGCGCGGCGATCAATGGGTGCAGATCAGCGAACATACGACCGAGTCCGGCAATGTGGTGGTCAGCTGGTCGGACATTACCAATCAAAAACGGCGCGAGCTAGCTTTATCGTCACTGCTCAGCGATCCGAACGAGGCTTTTTCGGTGCCCGAACGCGCGGCAAAAGCCGTGGCCGTGGCCTTAGGCTGCCGCTGGGGCGCCGTTGTGCGTTTGGATGATGATATCCGAAAACAGAAATCACGCATTGTGGCTTTGTGGGACAATGATCACTTTGTCGAGCCATTCGATTATAATTACATCGGAACGCCGTGCGAAAAAGTCTATCGCCAGGGCGGCTATGTGCATTTGCCCAGCACTGCGGAATTCCGTTTCCCGCACTTGATGGAAGATAAAGGCCTGATCTCGTATCAGGGTATGGCCTTGCGCGATCAAGCCGGCAGTTTAATCGGTCATATTTTCGCGATGGACGACCATGCGACAATTGCTGAATACCGTTATGGCCGCGAAGTCTTTCACCTGATTGCCAATTGGGTGGAAATGGAATTCCGCCGTCAGGAATTGCACGCATCGATTACAGCGGCCCAGAAACGTTTCCGTGATTTCGCGGAAGTCGCCTCGGACTGGTTCTGGGAGATGGGTCCCGACTTCAATTTCAAATTCATGTCCGAGCATGCGCCTGTAAACATGAAAGAGTCGCTGCAGGCATTTGTGCGCGAAACCTACGCACAAGATTCAGCTAGTCTAGAATCGGAGCCGGTGCGGGATGCGGAAGTGACATTGCGTTGCAAAGATTCGAATGAAGAAAAAGCCTGCTTGATCAGTGCGCGGGCGATTTTCAACGAATTCGGCCAATTTTGCGGTTACCGCGGTACGGGGACGGATGTCACCGAAATGATGCAGGCCAATCAGCGGGCCTTGCGTGCGGAAACTTGGTTGCTGGATGCCATCGAATCATCGCCGGAAGCATTTGCTTTGTACGACAAGGACGATCATCTACAGCTGTTTAACCGTAAATTCCTGGATATTTTCTATCCTAATCAAAAAGACAAAATCAATGTCGGCCTAACATTTGAAGAGTTGCAGGATATCTTTTTCGAACAGAAACTTTCGAATATACCGGCCGATAAAGTGGCGACCTGGCGTCAAAATCGTTCGCGTCACCGCGGTGTTTCCGAGATGTGCGAATATAATGAAATGTGGGTCGATGGCCGGACCTATCTGGCGATTGAGCATCGTACCCGTGACGGCGGCATTGCGTCGTTCTATGTCGACATTACCGACTTGCGCGCACAGGAAAAATCATTGATCGTCGCCAAAGAGCAGGCGGAGGCCGCGAACAACAGTAAGACCGAATTTTTGGCCAATATCAGTCACGAGTTGCGGACGCCATTGAATGCCATTATCGGCTTTTCGGAATTGATACGGGATGATCTGGCTGGACCGCCCAATAGTCCGAAGTATAAAGAATACATTGGGGACATCCACAATAGTGGTATGCATTTGATGGAATTGATCAATGACATCCTGGATCTGTCTAAAGCCGAAGCGGGCATGATCGAAGGCACGAACCGTGCCGTAGATATATCGGATATTGTTGACTCGTGCGTCAAACTGATGCGCCCCAAAGCCGAGCGCGCCTACGTGAAATTGGCTGCAAATTATCCCGACGAATTGCCGCTGGTCTGGGCGGATCCCAAACATTTGCGTCAGATCATGCTGAATTTAGTCTCCAACGCTGTCAAATTTACCCCCGAAGGTGGCAGTGTCGATATCAAGGTCGATATCAATGCCAAAGGCATGACCATTACCGTGAAAGATACGGGTATTGGTATGAAGCCAGAGGAAATTCCCAAAGCGATGCAGCCCTTTGGTCAGATCGACAGCTCTTTGTCCCGTAAATATAACGGCACCGGCCTGGGCCTGCCGCTGACGAAGCGTTTGATGGAATATTACGGCGGCGAGCTGGATATTAAAACCGCGCCGAACAAAGGGACTTCGGTCATTATTACATTCGGGCATGAGCGTTTGCGCTATCCTAATGGCCGCATCAAAGCCGTAGCGGAATAAGGGATGTTTGAACCTAAAACGAAGCGCTTTAATGACCGAAAATCGGCTATTTCGCTATTGATTATCCATGGTACCGAAGTTGATGATGCAGCAACGCGCGCTATTTTAGAAGGTAAAGCGGAACGCGAAGCCAGCGCCCATTACTATATCGATGATAAAGGGGTTATCACACAATATCTGGACGAGTCGGTACGCGCGTGGCATGCAGGCTTGTCTTATTGGGAAGGTGTTACTGACATTAATAGTGCGTCTATCGGCATTGAATTGCTGGCGATCAGCAGCGATGGCAGTTTTTCTGGACCCGAGACCTTTTATACTGATGCGCAAATAGAAAGCCTTGTTGCCTTAGCCAAAGAAATTTGCGCGCGCCACGCCATTGCACCCCATCATGTGTTAGCGCATGAGGATGTGTCGCCTAAGCGCCGTGTGGATCCGGGCAAGCATTTTCCGTGGCAAAAACTGGCCGGGCAAGGCGTAGGCGTCTGGCATGGTATGGAACCCGCCGCCCATGATCCGATGTTAAACGATGATACAGAACTGCTCGAAATACTGGGCCGCTATGGTTATGATACGCGCCCTGAAACGGACCGCGCCGCGATTCTAAAAGCCTTTCAAACACATTTTCTGCCGTGGAACATTTGCGGCCAACCGACCCAACAGACGTTGGAAGTGGCGAAAATATTAGTGCAAAAGAAACTCATAAGTTGATCTGTCATGCTGAACTCGTTTCAGCATCCATTTATCAATCGGGTAAATATAGGCAACATAGACCCTGAAACAAGTTCGGGGTGACATTTGTTTAAACGCTATAATACATCTCGAACTCGACCGGATGCGGGCGGGTTTCCATGGCTAGAACCTCGTCCATTTTCAGCGCAATGTAGCTGTCGATCAGGTCGCGCGTAAACACGCCGCCTTTCAACAGGAACGCATGATCGCGGCCCAAGGATTCCAGTGCCTCGCGTAACGATCCACATACATTGGGCACTTTCTTCAACTGTGCTTCGGACAGCTCGTATAAATTCACATCCATGGCTTCGCCGGGATGAATCTTATTGGCAATACCGTCCAGACCCGCCATCAGCATCGCAGCAAAAGCCAGATACGGATTGGCGGCCGGATCGGGGAAGCGCACTTCGACGCGTTTGGCGTTCGCGCTCTTGCCGAACGGGATGCGGCACGAAGCCGAGCGGTTGCGCTCGGAATAGGCCAGCAGAACAGGGGCTTCATAGCCGGGAACCAGGCGCTTGTAGCTGTTGGTCGTCGGATTGGTAAAAGCATTCAGCGCGCGGGCGTGTTTGATAATCCCGCCGATATAGTGCAACGCCATGTCAGACAGACCGGCATATTTGTTGCCGGCGAACAGGTTCTTGCCGTTTTTGAACAGCGACTGGTGGCAATGCATCCCCGAGCCATTGTCACCGAATAAAGGCTTGGGCATGAAGCAGGCAGATTTTCCATGAGCGGCGGCAACATTGTGCGCGACGTATTTGTACAATTGCACCATGTCGGCGGCGGCGGTCAAGGATTGGTATTTGACGCCCAGCTCGCATTGTGCGGGAGCAACTTCGTGATGGTGTTTTTCCACCGGCACGCCCATATCCGCCAGCAAGCTGGTCATCTCGGCGCGTAAATCATGCAGGGAATCCACTGGTCCGACGGGGAAGTAGCCGCCTTTGGGGCGCGGGCGATGGCCCAGATTGCCTTCCTCGTATGGTGCATCGCTGTTATGCGGCAATTCTTTACTGTCGACGCTGTAAAAGGAGGCCGCGCCTTCGGTTTTGAATTGCGCATCGTCAAAGACGAAAAATTCAACTTCGGGTCCGACATAGCAGGTATCGGCGATGCCTGTAGAGTGCAAATAATCCTCGGCGGCGATGGCGATCGAGCGCGGATCGCGGGCATAGGCTTTACCCGACATCGGGTCGCGTACTGTGCACAACACGTTCAAGGTGTTTTGCTCGGCGAACGGATCGGGATGTGCCGTGTGCAGATCGGGGACAATCAACATGTCCGACGCTTTGATCGGACACCATCCGGCAGGGGCCGAACCATCGCCCAGGACGCCTTCATTGAGCAGGGCATCGTCGATGGTGCTGATGTGCTGGGTAGTGTGGTGCAGCTTGCCGCGCGTGTCGGTAAAGCGGAAATCCACATAGTTAAACTCGTTCTGGGTCAGGAACTCGACCAGCCCTTCGGCAGGGGAAGCGGCGGCAGGGGTCGATTTGGCGCCTTTTTTCGTCTTTTTCGTGGCCATGGGGGCTCCTTTTCGATAGGTTTTGCCTTTTTATACTTGCTCGAAATGGTTAAAGAGGGTATAAACCTAACCCGTTCTTTGTGGCGGCCGTAGCTCAGTGGTAGAGCCCTCGGTTGTGGTCCGAGTTGTCGCGGGTTCAATCCCCGTCGGTCGCCCCATTTTACGAAAGAATAAGTCGAAGGCGCGCGCGTGGTGGAATTGGTAGACGCGCCGGATTTAGGTTCCGGTGTCGAAAGACGTGGGGGTTCAAGTCCCTCCGCGCGCACCAGATAAATGTAACAATACAAAAGAGAAAGTCTTGACCATGAAAGTGACCGAGAAAAAAGCCAAAGGCCTGTATCACGAGTTCGAGGTAACCATTCCTGCCGACCAGATCGAGGCCAAGATCAAAGGCCGTTTGCAAGAGATCGGCAAGAAGGTCAAGATTGACGGCTTCCGTCCGGGCAAAGCCCCGATCCAGCTGTTGCAGCAGCGCTATGGCGAAACCGCCCGCGCTGAAGCGATTGAGACAGCGGTTGAAGAGTTCTCGTATAAGATTCTGAAAGAAAAGAATATTAAGCCGGCCATGCAGCCCAAAGTCGATGTGACCAAATTCGGCAATGACAATGTGCTGGAATTCACGCTGAGCGTTGAAAAGCTGCCCGCCATCGAGCCGTCGGATTTCACCAAAATCACGCTCGAGAAGCCGATGGCCGCCGTAGCGGAAAAAGATGTCGACGAGGCGCTGACCCGTATCGCGGAAAACTACAAGACGACGAAACCCTATGACAAGGCTCGCGCCGCCAAGATGGGCGATGTCGTGCGCATGAATTTCGACGGTTCGACCAAAGGCAAAAAACTGCCGGGCATGTCGGCCAAAGCCTTTGACCTGGAACTGGGCAGCAAAATGTTCGTCGATACTTTCGAAGAGCAGCTGGTCGGTGTGAAAGCCGGCGACAAGAAGAGCGTCGATGTGACCTTCCCGGAAGATTACCGTCATCCGGACCTCAAAGGCCAGCCGGCGACATTTGAAATCGAAGTATTGGAAATTCTCGAGTCCGTTCCCGCCGCCATCGACGACGAACTGGCCACCAAGCTAAAGATGAAGTCGATTGACGACGTCAAAGACGCCATCCGCAAGCAGATTCAAACAGAACACGACCGCTTGAGCCGCGCCAAAGTCAAGCGCGCCTTGCTGGATGCGCTGGACAAGGCCAACAGCTTTGAAGTGCCGCAAGGGATGGTGGATTCCGAATATAACCAGATCTGGCAATACCATCTGCAGGATGTCAAACAGCGCGGTCTGGATATCAAAAAAGCGGAAGAAGATAAAGAAACACAAGATGAATTCCGCCAGATTGCCGAGCGCCGCGTGCGTTTGGGTTTGCTGATGTCCGAAGTCGGCGAACGCAACAAGATCAAGATCACCAATCAGGAACTGCAACAGGCGATGATGCGCGAGGCCTATAACTATCCGGGCCAGGAGCAGGAAGTTCTGAAATACTATCAGAAGAACCCTTCGGCGTTGGCGGCATTACGCGCACCGATCTATGAGGAAAAAGTTGCTGATTTCATCCTGAGCCAGGTCAAGGTAAACGAAAAGACCGTCACCAAAGACGAGCTGATGTTTGATCCGGACGAAGAAGCCGAAAACACCCGCGTCGAAAAAGCCGCCGGCAAGAAAACAGCGAAGAAGAAGTAGCTTCAAAAAAGATTCGTATCCCCCGCGAAAGCGGGGGTCCATTTTGCCCTAGGATCCTGGGCCCCCGCTTTCGCGGGGGATACAGTGTAGGGTGGCTTTAGTCGTACAAATCTCCTATAAAAGAGCTATGTCCCGCCTTGATCCCCTGCATGTGCCGTTTAAAGATGTGTTGGCGTTTACATTCCGCCAGTACAAACGCCATAAATGGATGGTGCTGGGGGCGTATGCGGCGATTACGCTGTCGGCGACGGTCAGTTTGATCAATCCCTTTTTATATTCGTGGTTTATCAAAGTGGCGGGCACACCCGGGACCCGTCACCTTAGCGATATGCTTTTGCCTGTCGGCGCCTTGATTGCGGCCAGTGTGTGCCGCCATATTTGTTTACGTTCGGCGCATTTTCTGAATTGCTACACGGACAGCCGGGTGCAGGCGGCGATTGCATGGGAAGTGTCCAGCAAGGTGCAGCATTTTGAAACCGAGTGGCACGCCAATCACTTTGTCGGATCGATTGTCACCGCTATCAAGCGTGGCCGGTCGGCGGCGCATACGTTTTACGACCAGATGTGCTACGAGTTTTGGCCGGCGATCTATGCTTCGGTGGCGACGATTATTCTGATGGCGCAGAAATCAACGACTCTGGCGTGGTTTTTTGTTGTTTTCGGCGTGTGCTTTGTAACGTTCAGCATTCTGGTCAGCCGCTATTACGTGTTGCCGACAAACCGGACCTATAGTGCCGAGGACAGCCGTCTGGGCGGAACGATTGCGGACAGTATTACCGGCGTTGCCATCGTCAAATCCTTTGGCGCCGAGCACCGCGAAGAGGCGCGCCTGCGGGATGCCAGCATGACATGGCAGCAAATCGCACGCAAAGCCTGGGTGCGCATCAATGTGCTTTCCCTGTCGCAAAACACGGTGATCAATATCGGTCGCATATCGATCCTGGCTTATGCGGCCTATTTGTGGTCACAAGGGGTGTTTGATTCCGCCGACATG
>CAYRRF010000013.1:10392-15412 GCA_964426595.1 uncultured Bdellovibrionales bacterium
AACCTTCGATGTGGCCGATGTCATGTACACCATGATGGCGCAGGCGGTTTTGTACGAATATCTGGACAATATCGGCAATGATCTGAACAAAGTGACGACGGCCGTCAATGACATGGAAGAGGTCGTTGCCTGGTCGGCCCGTCATCCGAAGATTGTCTCTGCTGAAAATGCGCAAAAAGTGCAAATCCGCGAAGGGCGCATTTCTTTTAACAATGTGAATTTTGCGTACAACCAACAGAATAAACCGGCTTTGATTGATTTTACGCTGAATATTCAACCGGGTGAAAAAGTCGCGTTAGTAGGGCCATCGGGCGGCGGTAAAAGTACGGTGTTGAAATTGTTGCAACGCCTGTACGAGCCGCAGAGCGGTACGATTACAATTGATGGCCATGCCATTACGGATCTGGACTTGCTGTCGATGCGCCAGGCCATGGCGCTGGTGCCCCAGGATCCGACTTTGTTCCACCGCAGCCTGGCCGATAATATTTCGTATGCGAAACCGGATGCGACGATGGACGACATCGTTGCAGCGGCCAAAGCCGCCCAGATCGCCAGCCTGATCGAGACATTGCCCCTGAAATACGAAACTTTGGTTGGCGAGCGCGGCATCAAATTGTCAGGCGGTGAGCGTCAGCGCGTCGCAATTGCCCGCGCCATTTTGGCCAATACGCCGATTCTGCTGTTGGACGAAGCGACCAGCGCGCTGGACAGCGATGCCGAAGCGGAAATTCAAAAAGCGATTGCGGCAGCCTCGCACGGACGGACGATGATCGCGATTGCGCATCGTCTTTCCACCATTCAAAGTTCGGACCGCATTATTGTTTTGAATCAGGGACGCATTATCGAGCAGGGGGCGCATCGCGAGTTGCTGGCCCAACCGCAAAGCCTGTACCGCCGCTTGTATGAATCGCAGGCCAAAGGATTTTTGCCTGATCATGTTGTCTGACGTCACCCTCTCCATCGTTGCTTATAACAGCGCACAGGTGCTGCCCGCATGTGTGGCGTCGGTGCCGCGTGAATGCCCGATTTTAATTTTTGACAATGCCAGCCGCGACGATGGTGCGCTGCTGGCCCAGCGTATCCGTCCCGATGCACATGTGTTGCGCAGCGACACGAATATCGGTTTTGGCAATGGCCACAACCGTCTTTTGGCCCAGATTAAAACGCCCTTTGCGCTGGTGCTTAATCCCGATGCAGTATTGCAGGCCGACACTTTGCCCGCTTTGCTGCAGGCTGCACAGGAAAATCCAAAAGCGGCGATTATCGGGGCCTATCATCGGGCCCATGCGGGGCATGTCGAACCGTCATTCTATCCGTTTGATAAAACATTGACAGATGTCACGGCTGTCGAGCGTATTTCGGGTGCGGTGATGCTGTTGCGTATGGCGGCGTTTTTGAATACTTCCTCTCCCCTCGCGGGAGAGGATACGTCGCGTAGCGACGAGGAGAGGGGGCAGGGATCAGTATCCCCCTCTCCCCGACCCTCCCCCGCCAGGGGGGAGGGAGCTATATTTTTTGATCCCAAAATCTTTTTGTATTTCGAAGATGATGATATTTGCGCCGCGGTGCATCAGCGCGGATGGCAGGTAATGGTCCAGCCCAAGGCGCATATTACACATACGCCGGGGCGCTCGTCCGGCCGCCCCAGTTTTGCAGGCACGCGTCGACGGTATTATCACTTTGCCTGGAGCCGGTGCTATTTCGAAGATAAGCAGAACGGCTTTGACACGGCGTCCTTCAATCGCTTTGTCCGTGGCATGGAAGCCAAGCTTTTGAAGCGTCTGTTGGTGGCGGTGGTCACCTGTAAACCGCTGCGTATTGCACGGTTCTATGGTGAATGGCAGGGGACGCGAGCCTATTGCCGTACAAGATAAGTCATATTGCCGTGTGTCGGTAACTTGTCTTTCACCTTTTCACGGGTACTCTAGAGCCAGAAACCTCTAAAACCCAAAAAGGAAAGACTGCCATGTCCTTTGATCCGATTACCGCTAATACCCTTGTGCCGATGGTTATCGAGCAAACCAACCGCGGGGAGCGCAGCTTTGATATTTATTCGCGCCTGTTGAAAGAGCGCATTATCTTTTTGACTGGCGAAGTGAATGACTATGTGGCCAGTTTGATCTGCGCCCAGTTGCTGTTTTTGGAATCGGAAAATCCGTCGAAAGATATTTCCTTCTATATCAACTCCCCTGGCGGTGTTGTAACGTCAGGGATGTCGATTTACGACACGATGAACTATATCAAGTGCGATGTATCGACCGTATGCGTTGGTCAGGCCGCCTCGATGGGATCGTTGTTGCTGACTGCCGGAGCTCCCGGCAAGCGTTATATTCTGCCGCATGCGCGCGTGATGGTGCACCAGCCGTTGGGTGGTGCGCGCGGACAGGCGACCGATATTTTAATTCATGCGGAAGAGATTCGCAAATTGCGCGAGACCTTGTATCAAGTGTACGTCAAGCATACGGGCAAGCCGATGGATGTGGTGGAGCGTGCCCTGGAGCGGGATAATTTTATGTCCGCCCACGAAGCGAAAGCCTTCGGTCTGGTCGACCATGTCGTTGAGAAACGCTAAAAAAGTTAATTTTCTTGACCTTTTAACCATTATACAGGACAATGGTGGGGCAGGGCGACGTCTCGGGAAGAGAGTGGCCCTATCTGCTAACCGCCCGCCTGTTCAGGGGGCTATCAAGGAGTGAGCTATGACGGATTCAACTGAAATCCAAGTCGTTACAATGCCGGTATTGCCGTTGCGCGATATCGTTGTGTTTCCCCATATGATCGTGCCGTTGTTTGTCGGACGCGATAAGTCTGTGCGTGCGTTGGAATCGGTCATGCGCGGCGATAAGAAAATCGTGCTGGTCACGCAAAAAGATGCAACTTTAGATACGCCCAGCATTAAAGATCTGTATCGTTTCGGCACCATTGGCACTGTATTGCAATTACTGAAACTGCCCGATGGGACGGTCAAAGTCCTGATTGAAGGGGGCGAGCGTGTACGGGTGGAAAATTTCCACGACACCGAAAATTATTTTGAAGCGACCATCACGGTACAGGATGAACCTGTCCTGACGGATGTAAAAGAAGTTGAAGCTGTGTCGCGTGCGGCGATGACTCAATTCGATCAGTACGTCAAGCTGAGCAAAAAAGTGGCGACCGATGTATTGGCCTCGCTGGCGCAGATTGAAAGTCAGTCCAAATTGGCGGACAGTATTGCCGCGCATTTGCCGATGAAAATCGCGCAAAAGCAAGAGCTGCTGGAAGTTTTACCGGTCAAAGACCGCTTCGAGAAGATCTATTCCTATCTGGAAAGCGAAATCGAAGTGATGGAGGTCGAAAAGAAAATCCGCAAGCGCGTTAAAACGCAGATGGAAAAATCGCAGCGTGATTACTATTTGAACGAGCAGATTAAAGCCATTCAAAAAGAGCTGGGCGAGGGCGAAGAAGCCTTGAACGAAACCAAGGAACTGGAAGACAAAATTAAAAAAGCAGGCTTGAGCAAATCGGCGCTGGAAAAGGCGACGACGGAGCTTAAGAAGCTGAAAATGATGAGTCCGATGTCGGCCGAGTCGACTGTCGTGCGCAATTATATTGACTGGATTATTTCTATTCCGTGGTCCAAACGCACGCGCACGCAAAAAGATCTGCGCAAAGCCGAGAAGGTCCTGAACGAAGACCATCACGGCCTGGAAAAAGTTAAAGAACGCATTTTGGAATATATCGCCGTGCAACAGCGCACGCAAAAAGTCAAAGGGTCGATCCTGTGCCTTGTCGGTCCGCCAGGGGTAGGGAAAACTTCGCTTGGTAAATCGATTGCACGAGCCACGGGCCGCAAATTCGTGCGTGTCGCCTTGGGGGGCGTGCATGATGAATCCGAAATTCGCGGACATCGCCGCACTTATATCGGCGCTATGCCCGGAAAAATCATCCAAGGCATGAAAAAAGCGGGAACGACAAACCCCGTGTTTTTGCTGGATGAAATCGATAAATTGGGGTCGGACTTCCGCGGGGATCCGTCGGCGGCATTGCTCGAGGTATTGGATCCCGAGCAAAACAATGCGTTTGCCGATCATTACATGGAACTTGAGTATGACCTTTCCGATGTCATGTTTGTCTGTACGGCTAACTCGCTGAATATTCCCCGTCCTTTGATGGATCGTATGGAGATTATTCGCCTTGCGGGTTACACCGAAGATGAAAAACTGGAGATTGCCAAAACACACATCATCCCCAAACAGATCGAACAAAACGGTCTGCGCGTCGAGGAAATTACCATTACGCAGGAGGCTGTGCGCGACTTGATCCGCTATTATACGCGGGAAAGCGGCGTACGCTCGCTGGAGCGTGAAATTGGCAACCTCTGCCGTAAAGTAGTCAAGAAGATTGCGTTGAAAGACACCAAGCAAATGACGGTAACGCCGGATAATCTGGCCGAATTTGCCGGAGTGCGGAAATTCCGCTTTGATGCCATTGAAAATGAGGCTTTGGTAGGGATTACCAACGGATTGGCCTGGACCGAAGTGGGCGGCGATTTGCTGCCGATCGAAGCGGTTACCATCCCCGGCGAAGGCAAAGTGACGACCACCGGCAAGCTGGGGGATGTGATGAAAGAATCCATTACGGCCGCCGAAATGCTGATCAAGTCACGCGTCAAAGACTTTGGTATCAATCCGAAGATCTTCAAAGAGAAAAATATTCACGTGCACGTGCCCGATGGGGCGACACCCAAAGACGGGCCCAGCGCAGGGATTGCAATGGTTACATCGATCGTTTCAGTGTTGACCGGTATTCCGGTACGACATGACGTAGCGATGACGGGCGAGATTACGTTGCGCGGACGTGTTTTCCCGATCGGCGGTTTGAAAGAGAAGCTGCTGGCAGCCTTGCGCGGCGGCGTCAAAAAGGTCCTTATTCCCATAGAGAATAAAAAAGACCTGACCGAGATACCGGAAAATGTAAAAACGGGCATTGAGATCGTCCCGGTCGAAACCATTGATCAGGTCTTGGAACATGCTCTGGCGCG
>CAYRRF010000013.1:15422-17031 GCA_964426595.1 uncultured Bdellovibrionales bacterium
CTTTTGTCGAGGAAATCGCCCCGATAGCGGCGGATTCTCCTCCCAAAGCCGCAGAAAATGCGGGTCAAGAGCCAATTCGCCATTGAAAAGCCCGTAGAATGGGCGTATTGCTGGGGTGTGACTCACCAGAGTCCCGAATCTATGCGGGTTTCCGCGTATATTCTGTCAACATATCCACTTACCAAAGGGGAAATCCAGTGAATAAACAAGAACTCGCTGACTACGTTGCCGAGCAAGCCGGTATCACCAATACCGCCGCTCAAAAAGCCATTGATGCCACCTTCAAAGGAATCACCATGACCTTGCAAAAAGGAGATGATGTGAAACTGGTTGGCTTTGGTACCTTTACGCGTTCCCAACGTGCCGCTCGCGAAGGCCGTAACCCGCAAACAGGCGAAGCGTTGAAAATCGCTGCATCCTTCCAAGCCAAATTCAAAGCCGGTAAAGCTTTGAAAGACGCTGTGAACAAAGCGAAGAAATAAGTTTTTTAAAAGATACCGTAAAGGCGTGTTGGCAACAACGCGCCTTTATTTTTTGCGCCCCTTTTTCGAGCGCGGCGGACGGTTATTGCTGGGGCGGCGTTCGGTGCGCGCGTTCCGCGGACGCCGTTCGCGGCGTGGCGAGGAGGGGGAGGTATCGAATTGTCCCGGCACCAGTTCCATGAGCAGACGTCCCGTAACCGAGTCACACGCGACCAGGCGCACCGTCAACGGCATGGCCAGGCGGAAGGTCAGTCCTGTGCGCCGCCCGATCAGGCTATGGCGTTTTTCGTCATGGATATAAAAATCGTTTGGCAGGGTGCGAACAGGGATCAGTCCATCCGCGCCCATGGGCTCGATATTGACGAACAAGCCGAAATGCGTCACGCCGCTGATACGGGCCCCAAAGGTCGCACCGACTTTATCCGCCATATAAAGCGCGATATAGCGGTCAATGGTTTCACGCTCGGCGGACTGGGCCACGCGCTCGCGGTCGCTGATATGTTGGCCGGTGATAGGCAGGCGGGTGATATCATGGTCCCGTAGCCCGTCCTCGCCCAGTTTAAAGGCGCGAATAAGAGCGCGGTGCACGATCAAGTCGGCATAGCGGCGGATCGGCGATGTAAAATGCGCATAGCGTTCCAGAGCCAAGCCAAAATGGCCGACATTTTCCGGGCTGTAAGCCGCCTGGGACATACTGCGCAGAACAATGTCGTTGACCAAGGCTTCGGCATCGTGGCCTTGGGCCGATTTGAGCAAGGCTTGCATATCTTTCGGGGATGGCGAAAGTCCGTATTTGGGACGCAGTCCCAGCTCGGTCAGAAAATCACGAATGCTGGCCCAGCGTGCGTTGTCCGGTTTGGCATGGATACGGTACAGCAATTCCTGATCTTTGCTTTCCAGCAAAGTCGCCACGGCCACATTGGCCAAGATCATCAATTCTTCAATCAGCTTGTGGCTGTCCAGACGAAGACGTTTGCTGATATCGTGCACCACGCCGTCTTTCAGAATGACTTTGCGCTCGGGCAAATCCAGTTCGACCGCGCCGCGGCGTGCGCGCGCTTTTTCCAGTGTTTTATATGCGCCGTACAAAGGCTCGAGCACGGGTTTGAGCAGGGGCTTGGTAACAG
>CAYRRF010000013.1:17041-21854 GCA_964426595.1 uncultured Bdellovibrionales bacterium
GCTGGACTTGGGTATAAGTCAGACGTGCGGCCGAGCGCATCAAGGCGCGCAAAATTTTTGATTCAATCAAATCGCCGTTGGCGTTGATACGCATTTGCGCCACCATACAGGCTCGCGGTTCGTGCGGACGCAAGGAGCATAAATCATTTGAAAGCGCTTCGGGCAGCATCGGCACGACGCGGTCGGGGAAATAAACCGAATTACCGCGCGCATAGGCTTCGTTATCCAAAGCAGAGTTGGGATGCACATAGTGCGCGACATCGGCGATAGCGACCAGAATCTTCCAGCCACCGGCGTTATCCGCGGCAGTGTCGGCTTCGGCCCATACGGCGTCATCGAAATCGCGAGCATCCTCGCCGTCGATGGTCACCAAAGGCACATCGCGCAACTCCGTACGCCGCTCCAAAGCAGGAACCGTCATGCCTTTTGTTTCATCCAGCACTTCGGGCGGGAAGGTGTCAGGAATATTCAGCGATTTGATCGTCATCAGGCTGACGAGACCCGCCTCGCCGGCACGGCCGAAGATTTGTTTGATCTCCCACCCTTGGGACGTATAAAGCGCTTCTACCAGATCGCCTTCCCGTGCATCCATACACTTGTCCGCTGTCAGCATAACGGAAGATTTTTCGTTGCGGCTGACGGGATTGATCAGGCCGCCGCCGGTGCGCAGAGGCTGAAAAAGTCCGATAAAAGTCGTTGGACGGCGCGGTTGGCCATCATCTGTGGCGGCCTCGGGTTTTTTGCGGCGCTTGTCCGGCTTGGGCGCGCCGGGAATGCACAAAGTGCGAAACGATCCTTGATGCAGCGCACCGGATTCGAGCATGGTTTTGAGGACTTTTTTCAAGCCGATACGGTCATTGCCTTTGATACCAAAATGGCGGGCGATCTCGGCCTTAGAGGCGCGGCCGCCACGGCCATGCAGAAAACGTAGAACCGCTTCTGCGTCAGGGAACTTTGTGGTCATTTTTTAGAAGAAGCCTTCTTCCCTTTCGTCGGTGGAGCTCGGCGTTTGAATGTTTTCAACGTACCGTTGTCGATCTTTTCTTGTTTTATTGCGATCAGTTCGGCTGCCCGCGGCAAAGTGATGGTAAAAAGATCATCGCTTTTCGGAATGGAAACAAACATCGATTTATATTTCAAATATGGGCCAAAGCGACCGTTATTTGCTTCGATTTTATCACCTGTCTCGGGATGATTGCCGACCAGTCGCGGCAGGGCCAGCAACTCCAGAGCTTTTTCTAATGTCACGGCATCGGTTGTCAGCCCTTTGGGCAGGGACGCGCGTTTGGGTTTTGGTGCGGCGGGTTTCTTTGCCTTCTTCGGTTTTGCAGCTTTCTTTTTGCCTTTGGCAGGTTTTTCTTCCGCCGGTTCTTCCGTTTTTTCTTCTACGACAGGGGCGCTGGGTGGCAAGTCGATTTGTACATACGGGCCGTAGGGACCCAAACGTACCGAGACATCATAACCTGTTTCGGGGTCTTTGCCCAAAATTTTCGGTTCGACAAGAGGGGTGGCTGCGCCTTCTTCGCCGCCTTCCTGACTTAGCTGGCGCGTGAAGTTGCAAGTTGGATAATCGGAGCAGCCGATAAAGAATCCGAATTTACCGGGCTTGAGCGATAAAGCACCTTCTTTGTGGCATTTGGGGCAGGTGCGGTCAACTTTTCCATCTTTGTGCGGGAATAGCAGATTTTCAAGTTCAACGTTCAGCGCATCCAATACTTCGGAAGTGCGTAGCTTGCCTGTCTCTTGGGCTTTCTTCGAGAAGTCGTGCCAGAACATCTCCAGCATCTTTTGCCATTTCAATTTGCCTTCAGCGATTTCATCCAGTTCGTTTTCCAGCTCGGCTGTGAAATCATATTCGACATACTTGGAAAAGAAATTCTGCAGGAAGGCGGTGACGACACGGCCGCGTTCCTCGGGGGTAAAGCGTTTCTTCTCCAGACGCACATAGTTGCGGTCCTGCAAGACTTGAATAATCGACGCATAGGTCGACGGGCGGCCAATGCCCAGCTCTTCCAGGCGTTTGACCAGACTGGCTTCGGTATAGCGCGGTGGCGGCTCGGTGAAATGCTGGTTCGGCGTAATTTTTTGTAACGGCGTCGCATCGTTTTGCGCCAAAGGCGGCAGGATGCGATCTTCTTCATCTTCGTTGGGATCGATATCGTCTTTGTCTTCGAAATAGACTTTTAAGAACCCGTCAAATGCAATAACCGAACCATTGGCGCGGAAAGTGCCTGCCTTGTTGCCGGCATGAATATCGACCGCTACCTGATCCAGCTTGGCTGCGGCCATTTGGCTGGCCACGGTGCGTTTCCAAATCAGCTCGTACAAAGCGCGCGCATCGTCGTCCAAGTAACGCCCCACTTTGGCGGGGGTGCGACTGCAATCGGTCGGACGAATGGCCTCGTGTGCTTCCTGTGCATTTTTTGCTTTGCTGCTGTATTGGCGAGGCTTGTCCGCCAGATAAGCGGCACCGTATCCTTTTTCAATGGCCGCGCGCGCGGATGCAATCGCTTCCCCGCTTAAGGTCGGTCCGTCGGTTCGCATATAGGTGATCAAACCGACCGTTTCACCGCCCAGATCCACACCTTCGTATAATTTTTGCGCGGTGCGCATGGTACGGCTGGCACCAAAGCCCAGCTTGCGTGAGGCTTCCATTTGCAATGTCGATGTGATGAACGGTGCGGCGGGGTGACGCTGCACTTGTTTTTTCTCGACATTCGCAACAGTAAATGTTTGACCGTCGAGCTTGGCTAGAACCGCATGTGCAGCGGCTTGATTGCCCAGCGTAAATTTATCAAGCTTCTTGCCATCGGCATGGGTTAAGCGTGCGCTGAAATTTTGACCGTTCGGCGCTTTGAATTGTGCCGTAATGGACCAGTATTCTTGTGGATTGAAGACTTCGATTTCACGTTCGCGTTCGCAAATCAAGCGCAGTGCCACGGATTGAACGCGTCCAGCGGAACGGGCGCCCGGTAATTTGCGCCACAAAATCGGCGACAAGGTAAAGCCGACCAAATAGTCCAACGCGCGACGCGCCAGATAGGAGTCGACAAGATCCTGATCCACGGCGCGCGCATGTTTGAATGCTTCCTGCACCGCCGATTTGGTAATCTCGTTAAAGGTAACGCGCGACAGCGTGCGGTCTTTCAGTAACTTGCGGTGTTGCAGGATATCCGCCAAATGCCACGAGATGGCTTCCCCTTCACGATCAGGGTCGGTCGCTAGAAAGATATGTTCGGCTTCTTTGGCTGCTTTGGCGATGGCGCTGATGGATTTACCGGCGCGCTCGGACTCCTCCCATTTCATTGCAAAGCCATTCTCCGGGTCCACCGAGCCGTCCTTGGCGGGCAAATCGCGCACATGACCGACACTGGCCAGCACATGGTATCCCGCACCCAGATACTTATGGATGGTCTTGGCTTTGGCGGGGGACTCAACGATGACGAGATTCTTGCTCATAGGGCCTCGGGGAACGAATCGACTCTTATATATATGGGCTGTATACGCCAAAAAGGATTAAGGCTTCAAGAAAATAGCGCGTATATATATTGACATAGTTGTAATTGCGGCGTAACATACGCGCCTGCGTATGATCAAAACCTTTAACAGACACGTTTTATGACCGACTCCCATCCCCCGAAACACGTGCGTGATCGTTTCAATAATATTGCCGGTACGTTTTATACGACGGCAAATGTGACCGTTCTTTTTAAGGGGGTCTTGGATGATTATATGGCTGGGCACGAGATCGATTGGGCTTCCTTGGTTAATGATCCTTTGGCGTTTGGAGCGGGTGTGTGTTGCGTGACAGGATCGACACTTCTGGCCTTTGGCGGCGGAAACAATAAAAAAGCGACAGCATCGCTTGGAATAAACACATTGGCCAATAGCTTCTTCCTCGCACGTGCGATTTTGTTGCAAGATCCGGCATCGATTGTGGGTTCAGGAATAGGTCTTGTAGCGAGCAGCTATGGATTTTACACCTACGCTAAGGCGACATTTTCAAAAGAGGATACAGAAGCGTGCATAGACGCAGAATCACAAAAGAAACAAAATCTTTTGACTTCTTTTAAAGAAAACATGAAAGAGATAACCGAAGTGTATCCGATGCTTCCGGTAGGGGTGATGAATCTTGTTTCATCGGTAATTGTTGGTATAGGCGCTATAAACTTGCATGATACAAGTATGTTGATAGCTTCCAGTTTTTGGACGTTGGGTTCAGTCTTCTTGGGATTGGGCCGGCCGAAAAAGAAACTCGAACTGGCTTAAATGCGCACCACGCGATTCCCGCTCAGGCGCTGGACGTGTCCGGTCAGTTCCAGCTCCATCAAGACCGACAAGACGCGTTGCACGGGCAGGCCGCTGGTCAGGACAATATCATCAATCAGACAGGCGGTTTGACTGAGACAGTTCAAAACGCTGTGGCGGATTTGATCATCCGTCAGGCCGGGAGCATCCTCCAACAAAAGGGGGAGCTCATCGGACTCGGCACCATCGAGTGCTTGCAACGCCTTTTCCATTGCACGCGAAGGAAATGTATTGAATGCCTGCAAGACATCCTCGGCGCTTTCGATTAAATAGGCCTGGCCGTTTTTGATTAAACCGTTGGGACCGTTGGCGCGCGGGTCCAACGGATTTCCCGGCACGGCAAACACTTCACGGCCCTGATCCAAGGCATAGCGCGCGGTGATCAGGGATCCCGATTTCGCCGCGGCTTCGATTAAAATCACGCCCTGACACAGGCCTGAAACGATGCGGTTGCGGCGCGGGAAAAGCTGGGCATTGGGTTCAAGCCCCAACGCATTCTCGCTCA
>CAYRRF010000014.1:0-2813 GCA_964426595.1 uncultured Bdellovibrionales bacterium
TATCGGTTCCGATTCCTATGATCATTTCGCGTGCGGATTATTCTTTTCAATATCCGCCTCCACCGAGTCAAATTGATGTTTCACACGTTTTTGCAATAGGGCATTACGCTGTTCTTTAAAAATTTGCACCGTCTTGCGTATCAAATAATAAGCCCCTAACGAGATCGGAATACCCACCACAATCCCGCCTAACGTCATCGGCACAAAAAGTTCGTAAAAAACCCGGGTAAAATGATCCCACGAAGTTATCGGCCACATTTTATGCGCCAGCTTGTCGTAGCTGTCGATCTGAATATCCCGCAAGCGCGGACGCAAATTCAAAATAGCTTTACCCACCCGGTAGGTCAGAGGGAAAATCACCGCAAAACTGACCGGCGCATTGATAATAAGCGACGCCAATGCGGCGGCAATCATATCACTGCGAAACAGCCATGCCAGCGCAATCGCACCAAAAAAATGTACGCCTAAAAAAGGCGAGAAACTTATAAACAAACCAATCGCAAAACCTTTGGCAATATATTCGGGCGAACCGGGACGGCGTTTGAGCCGTAACCAGACATAGCCCAGCGCCCGCTTCCATCCCGAGGAAGGGTATAGTTTTTGCCACAATGTCTTTTTATCGCGTCGCTGGAATACCATTCTCTACCCTGTCCGTGCGCGCTCTACATTAGTGATAATGGCCGTGGCACGCAAGGCCGCCATAATATCGCTTAATTGCCGCGCATCTTTAACCTGCACGTCGATAAACATCTCATAAAAATCAGTTGTACGATTGGTAATCTTCAAATTGACGATGTTACCGCCGTTTTTCGCGACAATCGTCGACAAATTACCCAAACTGTTCGGCTCATTGACAACCGTCAAATTCAAGCGCCCTGCCATGATCTCGCCGGCACCGCTGGCGTCATCGCCCCAGCCAACATCCAGCCAGCGCTCGGGCTGATCGCTATAGGATTCCAACGTTTCGCAATCAATGGTGTGAATGGTAACGCCCTTGCCGGTCGTGATAATGCCGACAATACGATCTCCGGGCAGCGGGTGACAGCAGCGCGCGTAATGAATGGCCATGCCGGGAATAAGCCCCTTGATGGCAATCGGTTTATCTTTCTTCTTGATCCCCTGCCCTTGCTGGACAGCGCCAGGATTGCGCGATACCAGATCCTGCGGCGTTTTCGGAGCCTCGTCGCCTTTGGAGCGATGGCCTGGGAAAATCGCGGCAAAAACATCTTTTGCCGTTGGGTTGCCCGAACCAATCGCCGCAAACAAATCGTCGGGTGCGTCCTGTTTGAACTGCGCCAAGACGTTTTTGATGGCTTTATCGTTGAATTCGTACCCTTCCTGACGGAATACTTTTTGCAGCATCGCTTTGCCCAAGGCCGCGTATTCTTCGCGCTGTTGCAAACGAATAAAGCGGCGAATATGGCTGCGCGCTTTGCCGGTAGCGACAAAACGTTCCCATGTCGGAGAAGGTGTCTGATTTTTCGAAGTAACAATCTCCACCTGATCGCCGTTGCTCAATATCGTTGTCAAAGGCACAATGCGTCCGTTGACTTTGGCCCCGACGCAGGTATCGCCGACGCGCGAGTGCACGGCATAGGCAAAGTCCACAGGCGTCGACCCTTTGACCAGATCGATCAATTCCCCTTTGGGTGTAAAGCAAAACACATGCTCTTGGAAAAGTTCCAGCTTGGTATGCTCAAGGAATTCGTCGGGTTTTTGCGCGTTCTCCAGAATTTCCAGCAATTCGCGTATCCAGCGATACTGCTTGCCGTCCGAGCGCTCTTTTTGTTTATAGCTCCAATGCGCCGCAACCCCCAGTTCACCCACCTGATGCATTTCCTGGGTGCGGATCTGGATTTCGATTTTCTGTTTCTTCGGGCCTATAACGGTCGTATGCAACGATTGATAACCGTTTTGCTTGGGCGTCGAAATATAATCCTTGAAACGATCGGGGACCATAGAGTATTCGCTGTGAATGATCCCCAAGGCCAGATAGCACTCGGTCACAGAGTTCGTCTGCACACGAAACGCCATGATATCGGACAATTGCTCGAACGTCACGTTCTTGTGCTGCATCTTGCGCCAGATTGAGTATTTCGATTTCTCGCGGCCGGATACCAGCACATCCTGCATTCCACCTTTTTCCAAGGTTTTTTGCAACTCCATGATAATCGATTCAACAAGACTGGAGCCATCCTCGCGCAGATAGGCCAGACGATTGGCAATACTTTCCCGCGCTTCGGGATTAATCTCTTTAAAAGCCAGATCCTGCAATTCGTCTTGGATCTTTTTCATCCCGATACGCTCGGCCAGCGGCGCATAAATTTCCAGCGTTTCGGTGGCAATGCGGCGGCGCTTTTCCGGCTTGGGAATAAAATTCAGGGTACGCATATTGTGCAGGCGATCGGCCAGCTTGACCAGCAATACGCGAATATCTTCCGACATCGCCAGCACCAGCTTGCGGAAGTTCTCGGCCTGGCTGCTTTCGGTCGATTGCAATTCAATCTTGGAGAGTTTGGTAACGCCATCGACCATCTTGGCCACTTCGTCACCAAACAATGTTTTCAATTCATCAAAGGTCGTCGGCGTATCTTCCAGCGTGTCATGCAGCAAAGCGGTTGCAATCGTCGCATCGTCCAGCTTCATTTCGGTCAGGATGCCGGCGACTTCCAGCGGGTGCGAGAAATACGGATCGCCGTTCACGCGCTTTTGTGAGCCGTGCATTTTCATGGCATAGACATACGCCCGGTTGAGAAGAGTCTCATCCGCCCCGGGGTCATAGCCTTTTACAAGCTCGACCAGCTCGTATTGCG
>CAYRRF010000014.1:2823-16091 GCA_964426595.1 uncultured Bdellovibrionales bacterium
CCAGCACCCAATAATTAATATCGCAATTCATGCCTTTCGGCACAGAATCACTCCCAAGGTTAATCCCTAGCGCGTATAGCTTAATAAGGTATCAAAAAAACAGGACAACCAGAAGCCTTTCCGGCGTTATAGAACCCGGCAGGCACCTTCAATTAAAAATTATCTTCGTCGCCTTCGTCAGAAGATTCGATTTTGCTGTTGGCCGCAGAATCTTCCTGATCTTCTTCATCATCGTCCATGTTGAAGTCCAGGCTGTCTTCGCCGGACTGTAACGCATCGCGCGCCATATTGGCCCAGGCCTCTTCACCATCGATCACATCGACCTGCTCTTCTGCTTCTTCGGCTGTTACGAACAGACGCTGATTGCGGCGCACCAGGCCTTCGCGCAGTTCTTCGATGCTCAGATCCGTATCGGCTATTTCGCGCAAAGCAATGACGGGGTTCTTGTCACGGTCGCGCTCGACAGTGATGGCGGCACCGGCATTGATATCGCGGACACGCTGCGCAGCGGTCATGACCAGCTCGAAGCGGTTGGGAACTTTTTCAATGCAATCTTCAACGGTTACGCGTGCCATATTCGTCCTCAAAAGGTTAGGAATCTCAGAGGGCGGATAGTATCGATTAACATGGGCAAAGGCAAGCAAAATCTACCCACTTGCCAGCCCGGACCGCCCGGCCTAGTCTTGACCAAAGTTAAATTCTATTTTTTCATAAATAAAGGGATATCCCCATGACATGGTACAAAGACGAAAAACTGGCCATTTTTATTGATGGCACCAATCTTTACAGCGCCGCCCGTGCCCTGGAGTTCGATGTCGACTACAAGCGCCTGCTCGCATGGGCCAGCAAACAGGGCAAGCTGATCCGGGCCTATTACTATACCGCCCTGGTCGAGGACAAGGATCACGAGTTTTCCCCCCTGCGCCCCCTTGTCGACTGGCTGGACTATAACGGGTACACCATGATCACCAAAACCGCCCGCGAATACACCGACGTCAATGGCCGCCGCAAAATTAAAGGCAATATCGAGGTCGAGCTGACCTGCGACGTGCTCGAGATCGCCGACAAGGTCGATCATGTCATGTTGTTCACCGGCGACGGAGATTACAAGCGGCTGGTCGAATCGGTCCAACGCAAAGGCGTACGCATTTCTGTCGTCAGCACCGTGGCCTCGCACCCACCCATGATCTCGGACGAGCTGCGCCGCCATGCGGATCATTTTATCGACTTGACGGATTTGCGCGCTGAAATCAAACGCGCAGAAGCGGTGAACCGACATGCGACTGGCGATAGCGCTCCACCTGTAACACACGTACAGGAGACATAGATGAAAGTTGTAGTCCTCAATGAATGTTTCCTATCGGACAAGAATCTGGCCGATCTGCACGCACTCGGTGAGGTTGCACTTTATAACGATACAACGGACGAAGCTACCGCCATCAAGCGCATGGCAGGAAAAGATATTGTTTTATCCGATATGTATGAATGCCCGTTGAATAAAAATGTCCTGAGTCAATGCGCGAATGTAAAATTCCTGTGCATCAACTCGACCGGCTATGATCTGGTTGATTTGGAAACGACGCAAAAGAACAATACGCTTGTTGCCAATACGCCGGGATTTTCGACAGAGGCCGTTGCCGAACATGTATTTGCACTTTTACTCGCTATTAATCGCCGCATATTGAGTGGCGACCAAGCTGTAAGAACAAAACCTTTTCAAATCAATCCCGCAGACAAAGCACATTACAAATATCTGGGCTTCAACCTTGCAGGGAAAACCATAGGCATTGTCGGTCTTGGTGCCATCGGTTCGCACGTGGCAAAAATCGCCGCTGGATTCGGCATGAAATGCATTGCCTATAACCGACACAAAAAAGTTGTTTCGGACGTCTCAATGGTTTCTCTGGATGAACTCTTCCAACAATCGGATATCATTACGCTGCATACGCCTTTTAATGAGGACTCAAAGGCTCTTATCAATGCTACGACTATTGAAAAAATGAAATCGCATTGCATTATAATTAACACTGCACGCGGTGGTTGCGTCGTGTCGGCTGATCTGGCTGCGGCACTCAAAGCAGGCAAAATCGGCGGAGCGGGTCTGGATGTTTTGGATTCATGGACGACAGAAAATCCGTTATTACATACTCCCAATACCCTTATCACCCCTCATTCCGCTTGGTTTACTACAGAAGCCTTGGGCAAAATCGGCGATATCATGACAGAAAATGTAAAAGCATTTGTTGCTGGAAAAAATATGAATGTTATTTCTTAAATCGCCTCTCTTCGATCAAGAAATATTTTTTGCTATTTTAGCCTCACTTGTATCTGTTATTCGATACGGCACATACTTGTGGTCAATATACAAACGGGAAACACGCCCTCACGTATTCAGTTATCTGAATTGGGGCTTACTTGTCGGCATTGGCGCCTTTGCTCAATACCAGCTTCACGGTGGACCTTCGGTATATGTGTTGATGCTTGTTTCGGCCACATGCTTGTTCATTGCATTTGTCGCTTTATTTGTCGGCGAAAAAAACATTACCCGCAGTGATTGGTTAGCATTCATCGGCGCATTGATTGGGATTGTACTTTGGCAAACAACAAATAATCCAACCCTTGCAATCCTATGCGTGGTAATAATTGATATACTCACTTATTACCCCACTTTCCGAAAATCGTGGAACGACCCTTGGGGCGAACCACCGATGTCTTATTTCTGGGCAGGATTCCGATATTTTCTTGCACTATTCGCTGTCCCCAATGCCACTTTAATGACACTTGCCTATCCTTTTTATCTGATGATTACGGATTGGGGATTCGCAGCCTACGTAGTATGGCGACGTAAAATTCTATCCAAACAACCCTAACCCCTGGACAAAGGGGATGGTCACGCGGCGTTTGATGGTTAGGGCGGCTTCGTCGATCGCGTCCGTTACCGCCATAACGGCGGCAAAGCTGCGCTCGGTGCGCAAGGCGATATACTCGAGCACTTTATCATCGACCAACAAGCCACGATCCTGGAATAATTTACGATAGGCGCTACGCACCATGTCTTCATCGGGCATATTTATGTGCACGGCAGTACTGGCGCGCAGCCGCGAGGCCAAATCGGGCAATTTTACCCAGCTTTCGGGCACCGCCGTCATCGTCACTAAAAGCCGCCCTTGGGTGTTGAGCACATGGTTATACACATGAAACAACGCCTCTTCATCCATTGCACCGCTATCCGCATTATCGATCACGTAATGCGTGTGCTGCAAATCATCCACACGATCTATCGCTTCGAATTTGCTTTGAAAAATACGCGCCAGATGCGTCTTGCCGCTGCCTTTGGGGCCCTGCAACAGGGTAATGGGATGTTCCCATGTTTCCGGATGCATAAGCGTTTCATAGGCCAAGCGGTTACAGTCCGAAACAATAAAGCTGTGCGCATCATAGCGCGGCGTCCATGCAAGCGGCAGGGGCTGTTGTTGTTTCATCGGTTATAGGCGTCGCTTTGTTTGTACCAGATCAACCCGTGACGTATCACAACACCGATCAACGCAGCCGTTGGAACCGCCAATAAAAGACCCGTAAAGCCTAATAATTTGCCGCCCGCCATCAACGCGAAAATAACCCAGACCGCGTGCAGACCGATACGTTTACCCACCAGATTAGGCGTCAGGACATTTCCTTCCAAGAGCTGCCCCAGAATAAACACGCCAATAACAACACACGCCATGTCATAGCCTTGATACTGCACCAGAGCGACACCGACGCTGGACACAAATCCAAAGGTCGAACCGACATACGGAATAAAGGACAATATCCCGGCCATAACCCCAATCGCCAGGCCAAACTTTAATCCTACTAATGACAACAAAATACCGTAGAAAGCCCCCAGCGATATGCAGACCAGTAACTGTCCGCGCACAAATCCGGACAGACGCATATCGAACTCTTGAAAAATCTCACGCAAGGTGGCCGCTGATTGGCGCGGTAACAAGTCATCCATCTGGTCCGTAATCGTTTTCCAGTCGCGCATGCCGTAAAACGCCACAATCGGCGTGATGACGATAAAGGTCACAATATCGATAACGGCCAAGCCGCCACTCCACACGCGCAAAACGATATCCCGCGTTCCCTGTAACACACTACCGACATGTGTGCTGGCGGCTTCTTGTATTTTCTTGACGTCGTCAGGACTGAAATATTGTTTAAATTGATCCATGTACGGTGTGAGAAAATCCTGGAGGCGCTGCACATACCCCGGTAGATCATTGAAAAAGTCCGAAGCTTGGTGCGCGATCATCGGACTGATAACCACCACCAAGGCCGATACAAGTACTGCCGCAACCAGCAAGACACACACGCTGGCAGCGCTGCGCGGAATATATTTACCCAAACGCGACACAAACGGATTGAGCATATAGGCAATCGCCAGCCCCGTTATGAATGGCGCCAGCACATCATTCAGCAGCCACAATAATCCGATAAAAACAATCGCTGTTATCAGCCAAAAGAGTCCCTGACCTTTAAACGGGTGCGTTGTCATTGTTATCTCTCCGTTAGAACCATTTCGCCGGTGGGCATCGTTTGCAAGTTAAAGCCGCGATCGGCCATGTTGCGTACTAACGCTTCTGTGGGCACATCGGTTGCCAATTGCACTTGGGCACTCGAGGGCGACACGCGTATCGGTAGAACATTTTTTACACCAGTAACATGCCGCAAGCTTTGCTGGATGCGCACCCATTGCGCCAGAGTCTGATACGGCACCGTCACGGCCACATCAGCGGTCGGGCCGATGGTTGTATTCGTGGTGGATACTTCCTTTTCAGCTGTTGCCGTCTGGTCCGCTGGCGGCGAAGATGGCAGCAGACCACATTCCTGCAACACCATTTGCATACCCGCCGGTACGGCGTCATCAAACACATAGCCGGGACGCGGACGAATGATATTCTTGCGCACAAAAGTCAGCTGCTTGCCATCATGTTTATACAACGAAACCGCCATCCCGCCCGAAGGATCCAACGCCGCGCCCTGATTTTTAGCAACCAGCACATACACTTCTTTGGCGTTGTAGCGCGACAGGAAATTGACAATATTCGCCTTGCCTTTTTCGCTTAAAAAACCTGCATCCGGAATATCAATCACGTCGCTGGCATCGGCCAACGGCAACACAACCTTGACGTGCGCGGTGGAATGATCCTGTTTCTGCCAGGCTTCGCGCCAGGGGTTGGGATCATCCCACACGACACGGCGGCTGCCGATATCCAACACGGGCAAGATTACAATGGTCTGCAGCAAGGGCGCTTCCGCCGCGACAGGTGTTTGATCCGCAACGATCGCCGCGGTTTCATCGCGTTCGGCCAGCGTCCAGCCATTCCGATCCATAAAGCTTTGCGTCTTGATCGGTTCAAAGCGCACAGTGAAATCGGCTTTGTACGAACGCCCTACCGAGCGCTCGTTGCGCACCGAAAAACCATTCACCAGGCGCGCGATATCCGCATCACTGATTTTTTGCAGGTCCTCTTCCTTTTGACCCACCAGCTGGGCAAAGCCGATCCGCTGGGCACGCATAATCGCCTGATCCCGGGCTTTGACCGCATCGGCCGATTCAATATTCACCTGAATATTGGCCACATCATAGCCGGCAGCAACGGAAACAGACGGCGCAAGAGCCCCCAAGGCAATCAGGCCCACACCCACGACAGAAAGAAACGCTTTTTTGAACATAGCCCTGTTTTAAGGCCTAACGCCCCGCTTTACAATGCGGCAGACAGGGTTTTTGCACCCCCTCTTCACCGCCAATTAAATAGTTTGGCTTAGGTTAGAGCCATGATGCGCCTGTTCCGCCACCAGAATAGCCTCCTGCCCCTCACTTTGGCGTTATGTCTTTTATTCGCCGGACCTGCCGCGGCGCAGTCCGTTTTGACCAAAGCGCAGATGGATGGCGGGCCCGTTCCCCTTGAACTGCCCTTTTTCGAAGACACCACCCAAACCGGTTCCGTACAGCAAGCCGCCATCCAATTCCAGCGCTTTGGAACCGCACGCGATATTTTCAACGTCACGCATCCTCTGGTCATCCAAGGCAAAGGCGAGATGCTGTGGCTACAATTAAATGTAACGAACACAACCGCAGACGAAGATTTTTATCTGACTTTTGCGCCGCAAGACAAGCATGGCACACACGCCATCAAGTCCATACGGCTGATTGATCCACAACAACCCGGCGTGCCGCTGAGTTTGTGGCCGGGCGAGCATGACACCGCTCAACCGTTGCTGACCCTTCATCTGCCAGCGAATATTCTTTCAACACGCTATATTCAAATTGAAACATGGCCAGCCTTGCATGCCACCCTTCTGCCCGTCCTGAAGTCGGCGCATTTTCACTATGCGGAAGAAGCCCAAACGAACCGCATCTTGCATCTTGCTTGGATCATTATCGGCTTTATTTGCGGCGCGGGCTTTATTCAGTTTATTCTGGCACGCCAGATCCTGCAGCTGGGTTTGTGCGTCAATGGCTTGTTGATCGGCGCCAGCCTCTATACCTCACAGCACGCTCCATTTTTTGCACAACATGGAAGTGTAACACCCCTGATCACAAGCGCTTGTTTGGGTATCGGTGCCGCACTTATCCAAGTGCTTGCAGGCAAGAGTCTGGGACGTAAACAATCCGGTGCGGCACTTGTATTTATTCTTAATCTCGCTGCTGCAGCCACTGCCCTTCTGGCGTTACCGGTACTCACGGGTTTAGGATTACCCTTGGACTATGTTCCTGCCATGCTACAGGGCGCTACCGCCGTTCTGCTATTGCTCTTCACCGTCATGATCGCATCCGAGCAAATCGCTTTTGCATGGTTTATGCCGGCGTGGATGGCGCTGGGCCTGATGCCGCTGGTGGCGCATCTTTATCCGTTGATGGCTCCGCTGGTATATGGCCTGCTGTTGCTGGCGGCTTGCGTATCGGCCGTCTTTTCTTATTGGCAAAACATGGCGCGCGAAACCACCGCTCTGCAACGCCGCCTTAAACAGGAACTGAAATACCTCAAAGAAAAACACGATGCCGAAGGCCGTGACTGGCAGCAGAAAATGGATCATCAGCGCTTGCTGTTGAATGACATGAAGGAGCGCGAACAGCAACGCTCTGCAGAGCTGGACGCCGCCCGGCAGGAAGCGGAAAGCGCCAACAAAGCCAAATCCGACTTTTTGGCGATTATCAGTCACGAGATCCGGACGCCAATGAACGGCATCATGGGAATTGTGCAGTTAATGCACCAGACACCTTTAAACGAAAAGCAGCTGGAATATATGGATGTCGTTAAAAACTCGGGCGACACGATGCTGACATTGCTTAACGATATCCTGGACTATTCGAAAATCGAAAAAGGTGCGATCGAAATTGAAAGCATTCCGTTTACATTGCGCAGTCTGGTACAATCGATTGCGACATTGATGTCGGGCCGTGCCAAAGACAAAGGCCTGCAAATCGCTATCGAAATCGCCGACACGATCCCAGATCATTTGCTGGGCGATCCCAATCGCATTCGCCAGATATTGCTCAATCTTGTCAGCAACGCCATTAAATTCACGGAAAAAGGCTGTGTGACAATCAAAGCCGACTACAAGCGCGGCGACAAACGCGCGGTGGATATCCATTTTAGCGTTACCGATACCGGCATGGGCATTTCCCCCGAGGTGCAAGCCAAACTGTTCCAACCTTATGTGCAAGCCGATGCCAGCATCAGTCGCCGCTTTGGTGGCACAGGTCTGGGCTTAAATATTTGCCGCATGCTGGTGAGCGCCATGAAAGGCGAAATCGGCCTGACCAGCGAGCTGGGCCGCGGCAGCACGTTCTGGTTTGATTTATCGATGGATGTTGCGCCCGACGATATTGCCATCAAAACGCAAAGCATGTCGGCCGAACATTATCAGCCCGCGCGCCTGTTGTCGGTGCTGGCCATCGACGATAACAGCGTTAACCTCAAAGTCGTTTCTGGCCTGCTGGAAATGGACGGGCACAGCGTCACTACTTGCATTCGCGCCGATGAAGGACTCAAGCTCCTTCAAAACAAGATCTATGACCTGGTATTCGTCGATTTGATGATGCCGGGCATGGATGGCAAAAGCTTTGCCCTGGCCGTGCGCCAGAATCCCAACCAGTTTATCGCCCGCACTCCGATTTACGCTTTAACGGGGATGAGCGGGGATATCGCCAAACAAGCCGTTCAAACCGCTACCTTGGACGGCTTTCTGACGAAGCCCGTGACTCAGCAGGCGTTACGTGCCACAATCGAGTCGGTGGCGAAAACAATCGCTGCACAAGAAAAGGATCCGGAAATGGCCCTGAAAGACATTCTGAACAAGTTGGGAGCGCTGGCCCCCACCGAGCGCGAAAAACTGGTTCGCGTCCTCAAAGACGGTACACAAGGCGTACGCGATCTTTACGACGCCGTACGCTCGGAAATCAAAATGGGTCTGGCCAGCGACGAATTGATCCCCGAAGAGACGCTACCCCAAGCACAAACGGAAAAACCAAAAGTCGTTCCGTATCTGAATTACACGACATTGAATGATTTGAAGAATGCCCTGCCCGCCGCCACCGTCGATAGCCTTCTTACCGAGCTGGTCGACAAGGCCAAAGACCTGACCGATGGTATCGAAGAAGCCAAGCGTCTGCAGGACCTCGAAGACCTGACGGAAAAAGCCCACAACCTGAAAGGCATGGCCGGCAATTTTGGCCTGGAAGCCATCATGTTCCTGTGCGAGAAGATCGAAAAGCTCGGCCGCACCCATCACGAAGCCGAAGCTGTCGCGCTGGTACCCAAACTGCGCCCACTGCTGGAGCGCACGTTGAGTGAACTGGACGCTTGGCGTAAGGGTTAGCCTACGATTTCGTGACCGGCAAAGAAATAAGCAATTTCTGCCGCAGCTGTTTCGGGAGCATCCGAGCCATGTACTGTATTCTCATCAATGCTTTTTGCAAACATGCGACGAATAGTACCTTCTGCTGCGTTTGCAGGATTGGTGGCGCCCATGATTTCACGGTTGCGTGCAATCGCATTTTCACCTTCTAACACCTGAACAACAACAGGACCCGAGGTCATGAAGCTTACAAGGTCATTGAAGAAGGGGCGTTCTTTGTGCACGCCGTAAAAATGCTCTGCTTGAGCTTTCGTCATGTGGATGCGTTTTTGAGCGACGATGCACAAACCTGCTTCTTCGAATACAGCATTCACTTTGCCTGTCAGATTGCGACGTGTGGCATCGGGTTTCAAAATAGAAAACGTACGTTCAATGGCCATAATATCTCTCCTCGGCACACAAGTTAATAATGGCGCGTGTATAGAGGATAGAAATCGTAAAATCAACCCCTAGATCGGGTCATAGTAGGAAAACTCGCGCCCTTGATCATCATACAGGCCGTAAGTTCCGGGCCGATCCGTGTCCGGACATACCGTTTCCGGCGTCACCGGGATCTTGCAAACCCCACCCGGGATATCCACCACATAGTGCGGCATGCACACGCCCGAGACGCGGGCGCGCACCGCTTTCATTAAACGCATCCCCTGCTCGAAAGGCAGACGGAAATGGCTAGTCCCGGTGACCTGATCCGGATGGTGCAAATAATACGGCTTGATGCGATGCTGCATCATGGTCTCGAACAAATCGGCCAGCGCATCGGCCGTGTCGTTGACACCCTTTAGCAACACTGACTGTCCCAGCAATACAATTCCCTGATGCGCCAGACGCACCAGCGCTGCACCCGCCTTTGGCGTAAACTCGCGTGCATGATTGGCATGTACGGCCATCGTAATGGCCTTGACACTGCGCAAGGCGTTTAACATTTCGGCATTTATCTTGTCCGGCGCTACAACAGGGACCCGCGTATGGATGCGCAGCCACTTGACGTGCGGGATCATATTCAGCTGTTGCACGATCACCGCCAAACGATGCGGAGCCAATACCAACGGATCGCCTCCCGTCAGAATGACTTCTTTGATCTCGCTATTCTCGGCAATATAGCGCAACGCCTTATCGACGTCTTCCTGTGTAATCGTATCGCCGTTCGGCCCGATCATCTCGCGGCGGAAACAAAAACGGCAATAGACGGCGCACGCCACCGTCGGTTTCAACAATACGCGATCCCGATGCCGATGCACCAGTGCGCGCATCGGTGCATGCGGATAATCGCCTGTCGGGTCCATGCGCTCTTGCGGCAATACATGCATTTCTTCGATACGGGGAATAAATTGCGCAGCAATCGGATCTTTATCCGGCGCACTTTGGATAATTTGCGCCATTTCCGGCGTGACGGCGATGCTGTAGCGTTTGGTCAGGGCCCGCAACGCATCCGCGTCCTCTGCCGAAATCAGCTGATTGTGCTGCAGCTCTTCCACCGAACGCAAGACGCGATCGCCGATACCTTTAGATGTCTTGTTTAGACCATGCGCCATTTGTTTCTTGCTTCCAATACGTCATGACCAGATCCGGCTGGTCTTTTAATTTTTTCCATTGCTGCCGTGCGCGTTCTAACACTGCAACATTTTCACTGTCAAACAGCACACATACCAACTCAAAGGCTTCCAGCGGCGGTAAGCCCGCACCATCGACCACCAAAGCCATTTTCGCCGCATTGGCCGCCCGGTCTTCCGTGCCGATCAGGACCGGCTGGATGTCGGGCATGGGGTCGGTGTCCTGACCGTGGGCCAGAAAGGCACTGGGATGGTGGCGCCACAGGAAGTCATCGTAAAAAATCTGGCGGTCCATATCCGGCACTTTTATGAAGATTCGCAACCCCTTATCCAAAGCTTTTTGAATCAACGACGGCGCCGCGCTGGCGGCGATATTGCGCTGGACATGGTAAAAACGTATTTCCGTCATTTGTCCGCCACCATAGCCCAACCCGGCCAAAAAAACAGGGGTCATAAGAGGGAGGAACGGCTTCCCCTCCTCCACCAAAATAGGCTAAAAAGAGGGCCATGCTCCTTCTCTCCCGCTATTTAGTCAAACAGGTCGCCCTGATCACGCTGGTGATAAGTGTCGTGCTGACTCTGATCATCTGGCTGACCCAGTCGCTGCGCCTGCTGGACTTTATTATCAATGGCGGAGCGCCGATGCGGATTTTCGCCGCCATGCTGGTGCTGACGATCCCGAAATTTTTTGAAATCATTCTTCCTCTCAGCCTGGCCTTGGGGATTGTCTATGCCATGAACAAGCTGAGCTCGGATTCAGAAGTCGTCGTCATGCACAACACCGGGGCCAGCCCGATACAATTGTCCCAAGGCATTTTGACTTTTTCAGTCGTGGTCTCGTTATTCATCTTTATTATCGCCGGCTGGGGGACGCCTCTTGCGAACCGCCAGCTGGATCATTTGCGCGACATTGTGAAATCGGATTATAGTTTGGGCTTGTTGCGTCCGGGTGTTTTTAATGTCATCGGCAATGACACCACCATCTATATCTCGGAACGTTCCGACTTGCAGGATTTGCGCGGCGTTTTTATCTATTTCAACAAACAAGGCGAGGCGGCCACAACCATCACCGCCAAACGCGGCGGCATGGTCATGCGCGACGGTAAACCCTATGTGGTCGTCTTAGAAGGCACGCGGCAACAATTTAATCCGACCACCGGCAGTATTGACCGCCTGCGCTTTGAGAATTACAGCCTGGATCTTTCGTCTTTGATCAATAAAGCGCCGGACCTGCATATCGAACCTGATGAGCGCACGTTGACCGAGCTGTGGCATACCCAGCCCAAAGAAGACCGCACCAACCCGGAACGCCTGGTCACGGAGTTTCATTTGCGCCTGGCCAAGCCGCTCTTGACCCTTGCGTTTGGTTTGCTGGCGATCACGCCCTTTTTACGCGGCACATTTAATCGCCGCGGCCAGAACGGACGCCTGCTTGCCATCATCGGCGGCATTATCCTGTTACAAGCCATTCACTTAGGATCGAGCCATATGAGCAATCATGCCGGCTTGGGAATGGCGTTATTGTACGGCTCGCCCGTCGTCAGTATCCTGCTGTGCTGGATGGCCCTCTATCACCGTACGCTTTCCACATGGGGGCGTCCGTGAACCAGAATATTTCGTCCCTGCTGACCTTTTATATGGCGCGACGTTTCACGGCGTATTTTTTCATCGTCTTTGGCGGCCTTTCCGGTATCATTTTTATTTTGGATGCGGTCGAACTTATTCGCCGCCTGGCCAAATACGGGCATGTCACTTTTTTCCGCGTGCTTTCCATGACGGGATTCAAAATCCCCGAGGCTATTTTAGACCTGATGCCTTTTGCCATTCTGATCGCTGCCGTTTTTACGTTCTGGCGCCTGACAAAAACTTCCGAGCTGGTAGCTATTCGCGCCACCGGTGTCTCTGCGTGGCAATTTCTGCTGGCCCCCTTGCTGGTGGCTCTGGCTTTGGGTGGGTTGAAAATAACCGTCCTTAACCCAATTGCTGCAACCCTTATCGCCAAATACGAACAGCAGGAAGCGCGTTATATTTCAAAAGACAACAATACCGTCAACATCGCTGCTACCGGTTTGTGGCTGCGACAATATATTGATAACAACCAGATCGCGATTATCCACGCCCAAACCGTTGTCATGCCGCAATGGTCATTTCAACCTGTCACCGCTTTCTTTTTTGATAAAAACAACGAGATGACTTATCGTATCGACGGTGAGCGCGCGGAACTCCGGCCCGGCCAGTGGATCTTTTATAAAGCCTGGTCGAATAATCTTGCCAACAGCAACGAAAATCATTTTTATGAGACGCTGACGATGCCCACCAGCGTCCCGATTAAAGACATTCAAAACCGCTTCGCTTCCCCGCGAACCGTGCCATTCTGGAACCTGCCGGAATATGCGCATGTGATGCAGGAAACAGGCTTCGAAGCCAATTCCCTGTGGGCGCATTTCTATGATTTGCTTGCCGAACCGCTGCTGGATGTGGCTCTTGTCCTGCTGGCCGCCGCCCTGGCCTTGCGCGCACCGCGCCAGCAACGCAACTGGTGGCTGGTGGGCGGCACCGTCCTGACGGGCTTTATTGTCTTCTTTATGGGGGATTTTTTACAGGCTTTGGGCATTTCCGAGCGCCTGCCGATTGTTCTGGCGGCTTTTGCTCCGGCAACAATTAGTCTATTAATGGGTTTAACAGCCCTGCTTTATCTGGAAGATGGTTAGAAATGAAACGATACATTGCTTATTGCTTACTTTGCCTTTTTATCACTCTGCCAGCGATGGCGCAAAACCAGATGGGCATTGCCGCTATCGTCAATGACAG
>CAYRRF010000014.1:16101-21706 GCA_964426595.1 uncultured Bdellovibrionales bacterium
CAGCGTTATCACCAACAGCGATGTTCTGGATCGCCTGCATCTGGCGTTACAAGGGGCACCCGCACCCACCGACCCTCAGGCGGCCAAGGCTTTGCAAAAACAGGCGCTCGATGCGCTGATCGAAGAAGAAGTCCGCTTGCAGGAAGCACATCATCTGGATGCAGCAGCCAGCAAAGAGGATATCGAACAAGGCTTTGAGAAGCTGGCGCAACAAAATGGTATGCAACCGGAACAATTCAAAAAATTACTGTCCGCAACTCCTGGAGTGTATGAAAGTCTGCATCGCCAGATGGATGCCCAGATTTCCTGGGGCAATGTCGTCAAACGCAAAATCCGCCCCAAAGTCAATGTGACCGAAGAAGATATCAACGCGTATCTTGCTGAGAAAGCCAAGAATCCTTCTAAAGTGGAATACCAGATTGCCGAGATTTTCCTGCGCAACACCGATCAGAATAAAGTTCTGGCGCAACAGATCATCAAAGATCTGCGCAGCGGCAAGCAACGTTTCTCGGTCGAAGCCCGTCAATTTTCACAAGGCCTTGAAGCCAGCAAAGGTGGTCTTTTGGGCTGGATCCCTGAAAACACCCTGGAAGCACCTTTGGATGCTGCGATCAAGGCGACGCCGGTAGGTCAAATTACGGATCCTGTCACTTCGTCGCGTGGCCTGCATATTCTGCTGATACGCGAGCGCCGCGATGTGTTGCCGACTGAACAGGCCAGCCAACGCATGACCTTGAAACAAGTAGTCATCCCTTTGCCTGCAAAAGAGCTACCACCTAAAATGCAACAACAGGCCGATGCACAGATTAAATTCTTTCAGGATCAGGCGAAAGACTGTGCCTCGATGGATGCTGTGATCAAAAAGATCAATCATCCCATGTCCCACAGCAAAGATGGCGTGCGTCTGGGGGATTTGCCCTCGCCTATTGTGCAGGCCATCAAAGATCTACCCGATGGTAAAGTTTCCAAGCCTGTGCGCGCCGGCGATGGCCTGGCTGTATTCATGGTCTGCGGACGCGAAAACGATGCTTCTAAAATGATCCGTGACGACGTGGCCAATACGATTGGTATTGAACGCCTGAATCGTTTACAGGAACGTTATTACCGCGATTTACGCTCTGCCGCCTATGTCGATATCCGACAACATTGAGGCGCTGCCGCCGTTACGCGAAGTTGTCGCCGCGCATCGTCTGACGGCCAGCAAAGTTTTCGGCCAGAATTATCTGTTTGATCTGAACCTGACACGCCGCATTGCACGTCTGGCAAAACCCACTCCCACCATTTTTGAAATTGGACCAGGACCCGGCGGACTGACACGCGCGCTTTTGTTGGAAACGAATGCCAAAATCATTGCCATTGAAAAAGACAAACGCTTTATCCAGGCACTCCACCCTTTGGTCGAAGCTGCACAAGGACGCCTTGAACTGATCGAAGGCGATGCGCTGGCCATGGACCTGACGAATCATGGCCCCTGCAGCATCGTGGCGAATCTGCCCTATAATATCGGCACCGAGCTGTTGATCGGCTGGCTGCATCGGGCGACCAGCTTCCACGAGATGATCCTGATGTTCCAGCACGAAGTCGTCCAGCGTCTGGCCGCCCGCGCGGGCACCAAAGCCTATGGCCGATTGTCGGTGCTGGCCCAGGCCGTGTGCCGTGTAGAACCCCAGCTCAAAGTCCCGGCCGCCGCCTTTACGCCGCCGCCCAAAGTCACGTCGGCGGTGGTACGGCTCACCCCGTTAGAAAACACTTCAACTCTTCCACTTAACACGTTGGAATTACTGACAGCGGCTGCCTTTGGCCAGCGTCGGAAAATGCTGCGTCAATCGATGAAAAATCATCTCGATTTACTGGCCCACTGCGGCATCGATTCTACACTGCGTGCCGAGGATCTTTCGGTTCAAGACTATCTTCATCTGGCACGGGAATGGCGACCCCAGCAGGAGTCGAACCTGCAACCTATTGCTTAGAAGGCAATTGCTCTATCCTGTTGAGCTATGGGGTCCTTGAAAATCGGTTTTACCAGTCTACACAGAAAATGTAAACAAAACCCTTGACCTATTTTAAGGAATATGCGTTTATTACGGCTCGTTTTTTCAAACCGATTTGATGAATTGACCATGCCGCCACGCTCTTCGACCAACGACTACCAGCAAGGCTCATTCTATTTGTCGCCTCTTGTTCCTTATACAACGGGGACGGATTCGCATTACCGCGTCAACTATGAAACGAAATCGTCACGCAGCTATGCATTGCCCGCTGAATTGGTTGCACGCAAAGCAGCCAATGACGAATCCGATTTACCACCGTATGAGCGCCTGGCATTCGCTGCCGAAGTTTCCATTCGCTATCACGCACGCCGCAAACATCACTTCGAGCAATTGTTCAAAGTCATGATGTTTGGTGTGATCGTCTTTGCCGCTGTCGCCTTCATGTCGGGTTTGGGTTACAAAATTCTGTTAGGTATGGGCGTCATCGGCCTGGCTTCGGGAACGCTGGTATGGAACATCAACGCGCATGCCCGCGAACACGCCGTCTTACGCAGTGAATACCAAACATTGCTGGATCAGATTCGTCTGAGCCCGCAACCCAGCGAACAGGATTTGAAAAACTGGCGCCACCTGCGCCAGCGTATTCAGATCAAAGAGCCGCCGGTCTATTGGGCCGTCGCCAATGAATGCTATTACGATGTCGCACGCGCTTGGGGCCTGGAGCCACGTGAACGCGCTCTGCCCCCGTTATTGCTCCGCCCCTTCATTAACTGGTTCCGGTTTTAAGGAAAAAAGAACGGCCTGCGTCAAAAACGCGCGATCTGCAGCTGACTCTGTGGTGACTTTTTCGAGTGGTGGTTTTTACCGATTTGGCTGAAACCCTTGTAGATAATGGCGCACCCGAAGAGACTCGAACTCCTAACCTTCTGATCCGTAGCTATTAATCTGGCAACCACCAGAAACCTCATGAACAAGCAAATCAATATCTTATATTTTGGTCACATGTTCATGTGGTCAGCGCCGTAGCACGAAGTTTCAGGATTTTGTTACCTCGGTGTTACCTTGGAATGGACAATCATGCTGTATAAGCGTTGTATTATCAACAAGTACGCGGGTAAACATGCTGATAGGATGAACTAACAAAAAAATAGGCCTACTAAAAGGCTCTAAAACGCCCATTAGAGAGCGGGAAAGTCTCAAACTGAGGTTTTCCTCATAAACCAGAATCCATGCCGTCTATGACGCTTTAAATCGCTTATTATAGGCTGTCAGCTGGGTTGCATCCCAATTTTCCGCTTATACCCGCCAGTATTAGGCCAGTAATTACTGTCATTCGCAGGGGCTTTGGTTCGAGTGATCCGTCTCAGCATCGTCTCTTTCTCTGCCAAAATCTCACCCAGAATGGCATTTGTTTCCGCCGCATTATCCGCACGGAAGCAAACCATAGGCAGACGGCTGGCTGCGTCCACCATAAGGGAAAGCTGGTCTTTAATTTTGTCGGCTTTAATTGCTTCTTTTGAGGTGGAAGTCAAAAGACCCACATTGTTCATCTCGCAGAAATCAATGAACTCGGGCCGCAAGTCAAAGATAATACAGTCGAAAGCATAGCAACCAATTTCATCATGAAATTTTTGGATCGCTTCTAAACCCTCTGACTGGTACTGAGCACCTTCTTTGATTACAAATCCTGGCATCGTCACATTATCCGCACCGAAAAGATCGATTGTTTTAATAGCCGCTACGACTTTCAAGCGTGAATCGCGCTCCTTCATCCGCTTCAATCGTTTCCACTCAAAACTATTAAAGATAAAATCCTCAGGCAATAAATCGCCTCTGTCCATGTAGGGCTTTATTTCAGCATATGTTTCATCCACTGAGTGCCGACCTTTAAGCTCTATATCAATGATTAGACGTGGAAGACCTTGCTCTTGGCGGCGATTATTTTCGTTTACCATTAGATCCAAAGTCTCTTGCAAAGACGGAATACGGTGGCCGTGACCAATATCGTATTGGGTCAATTCATCCAACGTATAATCACGAACAGTACCAAGATCATTGGCAGCCCGATTTACCCCGTATAGTTTCTTGTTAAGGCTATCATCATGGATATTGCGCCAATTGATTGCACAGTTCCCCTACAGGCTGGATACCAATTTTGCAAAGATGGATCGTATTGTTCATCCAGGAATTGAAGATTTCAAAAAACGTGTTCTTAGCACTAAAATTTATGGCTTAACTGTTGGTGAATGGAGTCGAATAATCTGCAATGGCGACGAAACAGAGATCACAACAATGCTACAAACCCAGCTTAATATTAAAGAAGAGGATACTGGCGTACTGATTGAATGATTCTACGAACAGCGTGATGAAAATAAGTGGGGTCTATTTCTCCGCCGAATGCACGACGCCCCAAACTGCGCGCTGCAACACAGCCCGTAAACAGACCTCCAAATGGCTCCCATATAACATCATTCTTATCAGATGATGCCTTTATAATCATCGACATCAAATCCAATGGTTTTTGATTTAAGTGAATAGCTTTTCCACTATTTCCTTCAACTTTCATTCGCTCCGAACCATGTAATGCATTCCTATTCCAAACATTAGTATAGCCATGAGGACAATAGAATTTAGCTCTCATTTTTATCCAATCATCTGCTGTTGCTGGTTGCTTTCCATTTAGAGAGAAATACGGCCTTCCCTCAGGAATGCCGTGCTCATTCGCATATATCTGCATCTTCTCAAACATTGCAGGTGGTGGATAATACCAAAGATGTCCTTGATCGAAATATTTGCGTGTAGCTACATCAGCAACACCGCAGGCTTCATTAGCCTTTCTTGCGGGTAGTCCTGTTCTCTTCCATTCTTTAAGAAGCCATTCTTTAAGAGTTGCACCTTCTATACGAGCTTCAAAAACATATTGAACACAAACTTCCGAAACCACAGGAAAGCGACGTATTTTGCCAGTATTTACGTTCCCAGCTATATGCCCCAAACCTTTATTCCAAATATTAGCGTTTATATATCGCCATCCATATTTTTCAAGAATTGGATGGACGGCTGCCCAACCAATTTCTGAGTTCCAAAACCATAGAGTAGTTGATGGGGTTGCTCTTTGTGACCAAGCGGCTATGTGTGGCTCATACCATGAGGGTAGAGAGAGATGATCTGATGTATCTCCCTCGAATCCTAAGACACCATAACCACCATCGGAAACAATGACCGTTGGATCTTCCCAATTTTTGTAAAGACCAAGGCTATCCCCAAGCTCGACAGAAACTAACTCATCAGCCCATTTAGAAACATCTGGAACATCTACAGTTTTAACAGTTCGACCGCGGCCAACTGTACTAGTAGGAACAACATACTTTTCTTTTAACATCAATTACACCTTACAAACTGAGATCAGATATATATACCCTATGTTATTTTATACTTCTTGAAAACAGTTACATTCTCAGCAGTAGAGTGTTTGTTACCTCAGTTGTTACCTTGGTAAAAATATGTATTTATCTGATTCGGCGTATGTACTTGAAAAAAATGGCGCACCCGAAGAGACTCGAACTCCTAACCTTCTGATCCGTAGTCAGATGCTCTATCCGTTGAGCTACGGG
>CAYRRF010000015.1:0-12369 GCA_964426595.1 uncultured Bdellovibrionales bacterium
TGTTAACTTTGTTATTTTCTTCATTAAAACTCCCCTGGAGCTACCTGAAAACACGGAATACCACGTCGTCGCCACATAGCAACAACCTGGTCCCTGTCATCAGCAACAAACTCCACATTATATCGAGTTAATAGCTCGAAGTCAAGAATCTGCTCTTTAATAATGTCATCTCTACGAAAGTCATTGCGTTGTCGCATAAACAACCACTCGTAAATGCCAACGTGGTCTAATAGCCATTTCTCTGTTTCTCTTTTGTAGTTGTCGGGTCTAGCAGAGCAGATTACGATGTCTAGGTGTTGTAATTCTTCGGGTGGTTTAGCTCGGTATTGTTTGACGAGGTTGTACAAGAGTTTAACAGCAGGTACAGGCACGTCTTGCGACATAGCCCCAAAAAACCCCTTCCAGTCCTTTTTACCGTTAGCAACAAAGTGGTTTCTATGCGAGTTGTCGGCCAGAGTGTTGTCGATGTCAAACACAACGCAGGACGCAGTGTAGGTGTTTTTAAACCTGGAGTTATACCTTCTCTCAACAACGTCAGCTTCGTCGTCTGACACTCTCTCGTACTTGCTAAAAAACATCTCTAACGCTCTTTTGGCGCTAAGCTCGGTTTTAATCGTAGGATGGTTTTTTCTATACAGACAGTTTATAAGACAATCGTCTTTCGGGTAGTGTAAAACAATGATTTTGGTGGAGTAGCCGTTAGCTTTGGCTAAAGAAAGATATTTAGACCTTGACTGCTTAAGAAAATTAAGCCTGTCTACAACGATGTTTTCTTTTTTGTTAATGGCGTTTTCAAAAGCCACAAGATGTCCTTCACGTCCTTGGTCATCTTGGCTAATTCGGGTATACTGGGGAGCCAGCTCTTTTGCTAAAGTAGTTTTGCCAGCTCCCGGAGGTCCTACAAGTAAAATCAGTTCCATAGAACGATAATACCACTTGTAGGTTGGTTACACAACGTTAAATTTCACATAGCCCGCTTGCACAATCGTCGGTGGAGACACTACCGGTATTATGTTGTTCGTTAAACCTCTTTTTAGCCTCATCAAGTGGGATGGCTTTTAGAGGTGGCTCTTGTACGTTCCCGTTTTCATCAACATAACCGCGAGTATTTTCTCGATAAAACGTTGTACCCTTTAAGAAGGGTAGGTAATCCAACCAAGCGGCCTTCATATCCTCAATTGGGTAATCGTAGGGGATGTTGATGGTCTTGCTAACCGCGTTATCTACATGTTTTTGAATTACCTTTTGAATTTCAAGATGATCCCGAACTGTCAACTCTGACGCACCTACAAAATGATCGACAGATCGACCTTCTTTCATAAAGGATTCGAACAGGGGGTGAAAAACCAGCTCGGTCTTTCTCGTACCACCGTCCCAATATCGCCGTTCGTATGCAGGAGAGAACATAGGCTCAATACCGCTTGAACAGTTTCCAGATAGAATAGATACAGTTCCGGTAGGAGCCTGTGTTAGAAGAGCGCAGTTTCTAATTCCGTTTTCTGCAATTAAGGATTTGATCTTAGAAGACATTCTTTTAACAAATCCAGTCTCAATGTGCTTTTGTGGATCGCAGGCAGGGAATGGTCCTTTTTCAACGGCAAGCATCACCGACGCTTCATACGCAGCTTTCGAGATAAACCGATAAAGTTTATCTACAAACTCAAGCGACTCCTTACTTCCGTATTTTAGATTAAGCATAGCCAAGGCGTCGGCCAATCCAGTAGTTCCCAGTCCAATTCTTCTTAGACTGTGTGATTTTTCTTTCATTTCAGGAAGTGGATAGGTGTTTACGCTCAGCACGTTGTCCAAAAACCTAACTCCAGTCCTAACCGGGTTTCCAAGCAACGCCCAATCAATTTTGTCGTTTTTAATAAATCTCGGAAGTACAAGATGTCCCAAACAACAACAATCGTATGCGCTAAGGAAAATCTCACCACACGGATTGGTGGTTACAAGGTTTTCGATATAAGAGATTGTGCTTTCTTCTTCCGCCAACTCAAGGTTTAGAAAACCCGGTTCAGCGGAGTTGTAGGCGTTGGTGACAATCTTTTCCCACAAGTCCCTAGCTCGGATCTGTTTTTTATATTTACCTTTCCAAGAGAGTTCCCAAAGTCCGTCTTGTTCTACCGCTTTAATAAAATCACGTGTTTTGTCGCTTCTAACAGAAACGTTGGCATTGGTTAGTTCGCCTTTGACCAGCTTGGCGTCAATAAATTCTTCAACATCGGGATGTCTTAGCCCCAACGAAAACATAAGCGCTACTCTTCGTTGTCCTCCAGCCCTAACCGGCTTAGAACAACCATCAATTAGACGCATTAGCTCAACCGGACCTGGCGCTTCGCCCTTTTGACCTTTAATCTCAGCACCTCGCGGTCTAATGTCGGTAAAATCGTCTCCACAACCACCTCCGGTCATAGAAGTAACGATCATGTTATAAGAAGATTTACCCCAACCCTCTTTTGAATCTTTATTTGGGTCCAACACAAAGCAATTCAACAATTGTGGATTATTTCGACCTGAATTATACCAGATTCTTCCACCAGGAACAAAGTAGTTATTAACAAGAACGTCGTTAAAGATTTGCCGAAATTTCTCCTGCTTTTCAGGAAGTTCAGCTAACGCCATTTGGTTTGCAACTCTCAAACATGCTTGTTCCCAAGTCTCCTCTTGAGTAAAAGCATATCGGTCTTTAAAAATCTTTTCAGAAAATCCAGTTGGATTATACATCTAGTTCACTCCAGTTGTCGATTTGATTGTTTGTTATTGTCACTTTGTCGATTTGATTAGTGCAGAATCCCTTATACAGAAGATTATACCACTTACATTGAATATACACTCCTTCTTCTGCTTTTTCAACAGAAAGAATATACATAGCAACATCTTTGTTATTGGAATGTTTATACAGCTTGTTTATCTGAAAGTCTTGTTTCATTGAGAAACCTAATAATGTCTTCCCACTCGTTCGCGGGAGAACGGTTGTAGTCATCCCAAAGAGGTACAACGATTTTATCCTTTTGAGTAAACCTAGTTATTCTAGCACCGCTAGATGAGTCCCAGCCTGTGTAACAACAACCCCCCATGATATATGCTACATCTCCGTTATTAAATCCAACAAGCCAATGCCAACTAGCTCCGTCAGGTTCGCCTTTGATTTCGCCGTAAATAGCGGTTATAATATCCTTATCAGCGGCAACCTTTTCAGATTCATGGTTCCAATATTCATTAATATTAGATGCAATAGCTTCTGTTAAATCTGAGTTTTCTAAGTGATCGGCTAAACGCATCTTACTCCCACACATTTTTCCAATAACGTCTGAATGGATGCTCGTTTTGATAGTAGATTAGAGCGACACCCCTCATACCCTCTTCTCCATAATCCTTTTTTAACCTATTCCACCACACTTTACAAGCTAAATCCAAAAGCCAATGCTTCCCTTGTACCGCTCTAACAAGAAGGTAAGACAACCTTCTAGGGTCTGTGTGATCTTTCTTATCAGCAACACAACTTGTGGCAATAAGTGCTGCGGTAATAACGACAAGAGCAAAGTTTAGCTTTTGTCCTGCAGCAGCTCGCAAAGCACACACAAGAGCGGGTTGTCTACCCAGCCACGCTTCAAAATCCTTTCCTTCTTCATACCAGTGGGGGTTTCCTGGTCTATCGGCGTTAAAAACCCACCTATTAGCGTCTCCATAGTCGCATACAGCCTTTGCAATCTCCGGTAGCTCCAGTACCCTAGAGGCAGCTGCAACAGCGTACAAGTCGTCTGGGGGTGGCCCTCCTTGATTTACTCCCGGTGCTCTAGCAATTAAGCCAGGTAGTACACTACAGGAGTTAATAAGTCTTGTATACTCTTCCTTATCTCCAGGTTGGATTTGCTGGTTATCGGCAAGTAGGATATAATATTCACTTGTAAAGCAGACCCCGTTATCGGACCCCCGGTCGTGCTGTCCATCGTACAATCCTGGGGTAACAAGTCCGTTACGGTCTGTGTAAGGTCTAATCTCTCGTCTTAAGCTCATGATTTATTCTATCCTAAAATCCCACACTCTTCAAGAGCGATTATTACATCTTCCGTATTAGCCGATATAACCCACGAAACTTCAAAAGCAATCTTGCTAAGACAATAGCTTTGAAACTCAGCTTCAATTTCTTCATAAAAAAGAGGATAGAGTTGTAATTGAAGTTCCTTAGCTTTAAGAGCCTCGTCACGAAGATAATTAACGTATTCAACGTGGTCATACAACCAGTCTTTAATACGGGCTATTTCGTTGTTCGTCATCTTCAGCCAACTCACTCAATGCTTTTTCAAGTTGCTCAACCAGATGGTTTACGGATGGTTTAGGCGCAATCCCTTTAACCGTCTTATCCAAGTTAAGAAGTAGAGTCACCAACGTTAAGGTTGCTTTATCTTTACCTGTCATAGCGTCTCCCATGCTTGATACACCTTGGCAACATACTTGTTGTTCAAGTTGTAGTTTGGTTTAAAAGAACCCCTGTTGTATGCTGTAATAGCTTTTTTTACATCCCCGTTATACCGCTTTAGCTGATATTGAAGATATTTAGCGGCAATTCGTGCATTTACGTCCGGCTGAGCAAGCAACTTCTCCGGATGAGTAAACCCTACCTGCCTAGCGGCTCCGATCTTTACCTGACAAATACCATAGCTATTAGAGTAAACGTCAAATTTATATCGTAGTTTTAGGTTGTGACCTGTTTCAACGTAACAAATTGCTTTTAGAAGGTTAGGAGGAAGATTGTGGATCTTTTCCTCTCGATGAAACATCGAGTCTACACTTGATAGAGCCAATTCGGTTGTAAGTAACAACAAGATTACGTTAAACATACTTTAATAATACTACACAGAGATTATAAAGTCAATACCGTTCGTTAATAACATCTCCTGACGTTGTAATCGTAAAATAACAGTTACTTCCATCTGTTGTCATGTAGTTATTGGGCGGTAAGATAGCAAAGCGTGTGTTTTGACCGTTAGCCTTGTCACTCACGGAAGCCAGGACACTCCCGTCGTTTAACCTCAACAAAACTTCGTCGATTACCCCTGGTTTATCGCCACAAGGGTCGATAACCGCTACAGGAGTGTATTTAGACGGTGTAGGAGTTGGAGAAGGCTCTCCTTTGTCTCCGTTACACACAGTAAACGAAGTAATGTTTGTATCCTTGTCAAATTCGAGTTTTCCACTTGAATTCTGATCTGTTGCCAAGAATGTTGTTACTCCACCTGATTTACAGGTGGTCGTTGTGGTTGTAAGAGAGACAACAGATAGCCCGTCGTTTCCTTTTGGGCCAGGGCTCCCTTGAGGTCCCGGCGTCCCGTTAGACACAACTACATCTTGTTGTCCAGGGCAGCGAATAACTACCCCACTCTCAGTTTGAATTGTTAAGCACCCGTTTGAAACCTCGATGCGTGGCGTTCCGCAGGCATTAAGCAACAACGGCGTCAAGATCAACAAGCGTCTCATCTGTGTTACCTCGTCTTCTAATCTCTTCTTGAAACACAACTCCGAGCTTTTTAAGCGTTTTCTTTGCTTTCATTGTCAACAAAGCGTCGCTATTTGCCGTTCCTTGAGCAACAACCGTTCGTTCTCCTGTTACATCTTTCTCCAAAGACAACACAGTAAACTTTCTAGAAGCAATATCAACAACAACGGTAACAAACTGTGTGCCAAGAAGAACTGGAGCGCTTTCTTTTGAAAGCCTATCCTCTGAATATTTATACCTCAACCTTACCATGTTCAATTCCTCCCTTTAATATTCTTCTTAATTCGAAGAATAGTTGAGCAAGCCTTATCAAGGTCCTGCAACTCGCTTTCGGTAATCAACGATTCCTTAAACAAATCGTACCCAACCACGTAAACATCCATAACACCCTTTGTTAGAAGGACATTAAGATATGTTGCTTTAGCCGAATCCTTTTTTCTAGATCTTTTCTTCGTCATTTTTGACAACCCTCAATGGTACAACTTCTGCGTCTTTTTTAAGATCCTTCATTAAACTCTGTGTTTGCTCAGCAAGCAACAACAATTGAGCTGCATACGAAACTGAAGCGATTAGTGAAACCCGTGTCGCCCCTTCAAGCGACACCCCTTCGTTTGCTTCTCTTACGATAAGGAGTTTAACATCTGCTAGAATGCTTTCTAGCTCTTGGTCAAATTTTTCTCTTGTCATGTTATTTATTATACCTCAATCCACATCGCTATACAAGTCTTTTTTATAATCTTCTCGCCAAGCGTTAATCACTTTATAACGAATGGTTTCTTCGGCATCGCCGCTTAGATCGACCTCTGTGTATGGGTTTTCGTTATACACACAGTATTCGATGTCAAAGTATTCCTCATCTAGCTCTCCAGAATCAGCTTCGACACAGACAAGAACCTCTTTCCCTTTATACCTGATACAAAATTCGTTGCTGTACATAATAATATTCTACCTCAGTTAGAAGGGTAAGTAAAGCTTTAGGCCGATAAAATCTCTTCCGCTATTGTTACCGTAAATACCCCAGTTAGAATAATGTCTATAGCTGATACCCAGCTTAACTCCGCTCATATGATCTTTAAAGCCAACAGTTCCTTCGTGGAAGAACTGGAATGGACCTCCAACGTCGTTATCGGGGTTAAAAATAATGCCTGGACCGGTAAACCAGCTTGCAAACAAAGCGTTGTTAGATATCTCAGGTCCCACCATGAACGCCGTTGTTAGCGAAGTCTTGCGCCCGGGTCTAGGGTCTACAAACAACCCTGTGTCAATCAAAAACCACACAGGTTTGCTCATCCAAGAGAATTTACGCCCAATATTAACTTGCTTTACTTCTCTGGCAGCTTCGTGTACAATCCCCACCATCCCGTTAGCATACCACTCGCCTTCAAGTTCGTTTGCAACGGCAACAGTTGGAATTAGCGTAGACAACAAAAACAAATGCTTAAATTTCACAAATCCCCCAATCTTCTATCCCTAATGCTAATATACTCTTCGATCTCTTCTTGTGTAAAATCATCTTCAGCACAAAGTCCATGTCCTTCGTAACTCACCCAAGCTCCGCAACAAGACTCCAGTACATTTGTCCATTCTTTACACGATGAGCACACACCGTCAACGTCATATCTGCTGATCTCTTTGTACAACTCTTTGTTCATACAATCCTCGTTGTTCCAAGAGCGCTTGTAATAGCCCATTGTACCTTACCCTCAGGCGTTGTAGGGTCCGCATCTGTTCTATGTCCAAACACTGTTAACACCTCTAGAGCGTGAATATGAGTCTTGTTAAGAACGTAGCCGCCGTTAGGTCCTTTTTGCGATTTGATCAACCCGCTTTTAACAAGCTTGTGAGCAATCTTTCTAATAAACAATGTTGTTGTGTCAACAATAAAAGCTAGTTCTTCAGCATCCATAACCCGTTTATGGAAGTTAAGTGTTTCAATAATCCCAAAAGCCAGTTTTACGTCTTTGTTTAGATTCATGTTCACCTCAAATACAGTATCGCTTATTATTTGCTAATAGTCAACTACTCTTCTCCGAAATTGAATAATACAGCGCTGAAGGTGAGTCCAGGCAGCCAAGTAGGATTACAAGGTAACTCATAATTCCAAATAGTTTCCATTGTCGAGTAGACAATAACTTTTACGGTTCTTCTATTTCCAGTTCTATCTCCGGCTACATGTATAAACAATAACATCACTCATCCCCAAAATTAAATATGGTACAAAGAGAACGGCGCTCCTCGTCGTTAAGATAGTCGTTTTCGTTTGCTAAGCTCACCCAATTTCCGTCAAAATAACGCCATCCAGGAGATGAATACATGTTTACGTCTTCCTCGACTACAACCTTGTGTATGTAAGGTAAGCACGGTATATATGTCCTTATTTTCATAGGTCTTCGTTCCCAAAATTGAATAGAGTGTAAGGGTGTAAGATCGGACTGTCTGTCCAATTACCGATTGGCACAGAGTATCTCTCGCCTTTCCATTCAAACGTGGTTGAGATAAAGTAATACGAACGACCTGTTTCAGAGAAAAGGCTAATATTCCAAATATCTGGAGACAAGAAGTTGATTATAATCATTCTTCGTCTCCGAAATTGAATAACGGTTTGTATTTACGGTACATAACGTATGGCATTAAACTTTTAACCCAACCAGGTTTCTTACCGGCTATTCTACGGCCTATTCTAAACACAAGACTACTACCGCCGTATTCCATAAACAAAATCGACACCTCGTATCCACTATCTTCCCTTCTAAACGCAATCTTCATTCTTCATCCCCAAAGTTAAACAAAGCCGGTCCGTTTGTATCATAGTTCGCAAGTCTTTCGTAGTCGCCTCTATACCACTTGCTATTATAACGAAAACCAATCGAAATAAGATCGGTTTCGTAGCTTAAATACAAGAAGTGTGTATTTAATTTACACATATAGACAGTTATCTTCATCTCTAAATAATAACTCTATACAATCTTTAAATCAACCTTTATTATTATCTTGCATTCTTAACAAACTATGTTATTCTCCTGCTTGACTGGTTCTAAGAGTTGAAAAATCAGGAGGATCAGTCAGGTGTTCTTGTAGAGTTTCAGTGAAACGCAACAAGGAAGGCTCTAGGATCTGGTGATGCACCACCTGTACTCCGTGTACAAAGATCTAAAAGCGACGATTGTTTTAGAGATTTACGGTTAATGCTAGACGGTTAGCTATCTAAAACAACCCCTATACACTCAACCCGTAGCTGGGTGTATCAGCGAGAATACCCGTTGTAGAGAAACGACATTCCTATTGAGTCCGATGTGCCTATGTGTTATGCTTTGCATTATATGCAATTATATTCATTTAGGGATTCGTGTATGAAGTTTCTGACGATCTTGTGTTTGTTGTCGTCTTGTAGTGAAGTTGGTGCTTCTGAGAGCCGCGTTATAACAGTTTATAATAAAAATAGTCGTATGAGCGGCTCGGGCTTTTATCTCAAGACGATAAAAGACACAAGTTATTACGTTACAAATCTCCATGTCTGCTCGGCCAGCTATCGCGGCCTCGAAGCTCCCAGTGTCGTCACAAATAATAACGACTCGCTCGTTATTAGATTTAATGGAACAGATAAAGTTAAAGACGCCACGTTCGTTATAGGCTCTAACAGGTATGACATATGCATTATACGCATATATCATACAAGATCTAACGCCTTACAGTTTAACACACAGTCGTTGTCGAATGGAGATCGACTACGGATACTTGCGCCCGATCATATGGGCGGGTTTACAGACGGGGTGTATGTCGGAGAGGACATGTCTCACGACGCTTATACGAAGACGCACGAGAATAGTCAGGCATTTCAAGGGCGCTGTAAGTCGGGGATGTCAGGTAGTGCTCTTACACACAACGACGAGGTTGTAGGGGTGTTGTGGGGATGTGATCGCAAGAATACAGAAGGTTACTTCATTCCCGTTATTCACGTTTTTGACTTGTTTCGTGGTATACCTTTTCAAGATTAAGTAAAGCGTTTACAAGAAAGAAGTATATCCGATTCTCATGCTCTGTTAGTTCTCTAATAGTCTTCAGTCCATCGAGTAGAGAAAGGTTCCTAGCCCACTCCACGGGGTGTACAGATCTAGCAGCTTCGACAAACTGGTTGAACGTGTATGTAGTAGGCACTACAGGATTATCTGTATAACGGATTAGATCGCTTATGACAGACTTTCGTTCAGGGATAGGGGATAGGTCTGAGGGATAGACAAGAGCGGTTATAGAGCCGTTTAGAGGGGTACAGGCTAATCTTCCATTTGAAAGGTCTTTGACAGATACAACTCCGTAGCCTGAAAGGATTGCGTACATGGTTATTCTCCCTCGTCTCCGAAGTTAAAAAGAGTGTCTCCCCGAAGGTGACGCAATGTACTGTTGTAGTCGGCGGTAAACCAGACGCCATCTTGTATACGCGATCCTACCCAGTAGCATGCTTGTTCACAATGAAGATTTATAACCCGAAACCAACTGCTCTTAAACATTACAAGACGCATTATTCTTCTCCAAAATTGAACACAATAAGGTTGGTGGGGTAAGAGAAGAATATATTATCTAAAGAAGAGTAAGAGGGTAAATCGGCAATAGGAAGACCTCTCTTGTTCACTAAGTGAATTGTCGTGCTAAACCAGTTTATTTGTACTCCAATGCTCATTGTTCTTCTCCAAAGAAGAAAAGGGTTTTAGTTCTGGGACTGAGTGGGAGGAGGTTATAGCCATCATTAACCCAACCGCCGTTACGCATACGCGAGCCTATCCAACAGATATACGAAATTATACCCACACGAAGGTACACCATGTAGTCCGTATTATTCCGCACTGCCACTATACGCATCACTCATCTCCGAAATTAAAAACAACAAATTCAAAACTAAAAAACATATTAGGTCTAATTAATGAAGAACATGAAGTTAACTCTTTCACTATGTCGGTCTCGTTGACCATTAATACTGTCGCTCCATCGAAGCCGCTCATAAACACTTTGACAACAATTATTCTTCTCCGAAGTTAAAGATGGGTTTATAATTTACGTATTTGTCCCAAATGGCTTTGTAAACGTTGTTATCCCAATGACCATCCGTTTTACGCAATCCTAACATTTGTATGTACGACGTTGCACCTTTAAGAATCACCCAGTACCCTCCAACACCCTTTCTCGCTATTAAGTACATCACCTACCCCTACGCTTAGCTTTTATCAATAGTTGTCTATTACGTTCTTTGGTGTTTGTTGGATTGCTCGCCATACGAGTCCAATATTGCTTATAGGACTCTCCAGACCTTCTTTTCTTCCAAGGTACTAGATGTGTGTTGATCTCGTCAGAAAGCCTATTAGCCTGTTCTCTGAACAGGCTCCCAACTGAGTCTTGCCCGGAGTGAGCGAGACTAATTTTGTACAACTGCCACAGTCTTTCAACTTTGTAAAGCGTTTCGTCTTTCATTAGGTACTCCTTTAAACCTTAAAAAACTATAGGTGTATAACACCACCGGTGTTAGTTGAAATTGTAAACGACCCCTTTTTCATTCTTGTCACTAAATAACGACAGTATGTGCGGCATTTCACCGCGTCCTTTAAAACCTTAAATTCAATCACTTGATCGCCTTTACTGTTAAAACGGATATTTGTCACCTCTGCGTCATAATGACAGTTACGACATTTACATGGAGCATAAAAGCCACGAATAGGGGTTTCCCTAAACTTCGACCCTATTTTTAGGACGTTCATATCAAACTCCTTCATAGCAATCCTTTCGATACGATCATGTAGAAGACAACCCCTAACGAACCTAGAAGAATACCTATAATAACATAATCCAGGTCTAACATACTAGGACCTTTCTAATTCGTTTTTTAAGATAAGAACAATATCATAAGCTTCTTGTAGTTTGTTGTGAAGCCTATACATTGTTTCGGTTGTCTTAGAGTCGAAGTGAGTTCTAGCGTTGGCTAGGTCCGTTTGCGACCAATTCAACTCTTCGAATAACACCTCTTCTAGTTTATTGCAAGAGATCAACACATTGTCTTTAAGGGTTGTCTTGTCCATTGAATAGCTCCTGTGTGTAGATGTATCGCCCCGCCAATCCAAAGTCAGACACAGACTTAGGAAACTTCTGTAGGTCTAGCGTGAATTGTAAGGCTTCCTCTGTCGAAAGTTTAAAGAACTGTAGAATCTCGTCTATAGACATTTTTTGTAGGGTGTTGTCAGGAAAACCAACCAACAATTCATTATCTAATTTAAATACTTTGTACATATCATCCTCCAATCAAAAGATCTAGCCGCATCAAGAGACTAATTCCAACCCAAGCAAGCGGTGTTCCTATTAGAATTACCAGCGTGATTGCAAACACATCCTTTATATTCATAAATACCTCTTAATAACAGTCTATAGTAGTTGACCAAACCAGTCAACGTTAAATCCTTTCAAAATCTTCAACAATCTTTTCAAGAGTTTGCACCAAAAGAATCTCATAAGTTGTTAGCTTGTCATCGTCTGTGTTTGTTTTCTCTAGGTCGAGAATTGCAGCGTGAATTGTCTGTGCTATTAATTGATGGTTCATTTTATTTCCCTTTCTTAACCAGTTTCATTCCAGTTTTTATTAAGCTCTTATAGTGTTCGTACAACTCGGGTTTCAATCCCATTTTAGTCGCCTGTTTTTTTGTTACCTTCAACCATTCAGCTCTCGTTTTTAACTGACAACCGATTGTTATATTTTGCGGTGTTACAGTAATGGTGTATGACTGAGGGATAACAAAGTTGACGATATCTAAAACGGTTTTAATTTTTGCATTACCACACACTTGCGCATCACCGTACACCCGTGCATTACCGAACACCCACGCATCACCGAA
>CAYRRF010000015.1:12469-15917 GCA_964426595.1 uncultured Bdellovibrionales bacterium
ACACTTGCGCATCACCGTACACCCGTGCATTACCGAACACCCACGCATCACCGAACACTTGCGCATCACCGTACACTTGCGCATCACCGAACACTTGCGCATCACCGTACACCCATGCATCACCGTACACTTGCGCATCACCGTACACCCGTGCATTACCGAACACCCACGCATCACCGAATTGATTTAGGTTTGTGTTGCTCTCCACATACCCACCTATGTCGCCAACTTTAACGTCTATGGATGGTATTGCAATCAACGCGATAATCCGATGTAATCCGTTTGATTCTTTTGGTCCTAGTGTATACTTCTTCATTTGTTCACCTCTTAAATAATACTATCGTTATCTTGTTTCAAAAACAATTGTGTCAACGCTGACCTTATCCTGGGTTTGTCAAAGACTTAATACGTTTTCGGATATACAATTCCGTTTTAAGACAATCAATCTCGTCTTGCGTTGAAACGTATTTTTCAAAATAAATGATTGCATTTTTTAAATGCTCGTCTGACATATCAATTACTTTGATTGTATCGCCGTCGCGTGTCTCCCAAGTACAGTCTAATTTACACATTGTATATCTCCTTGTTATTAGGTTAGCACACCGACACCGAGCCGATGCCGGAGTGCTTAGGAGGATTTCCCACTGACCGAAAGTGCAGGGACGGGTCACCTATGAAGACTAATTCAATACAATAGACTTTGCATCAGCGTTAAAGATCTCAACATGTTTGGCTTGACGACGAACGCGTGCCTTCTCTCTGTTACGCTCAAGTCTCTTTTGTCTAACAAGCTCTGCAATTTCAATACATTCCTTTAAAAAGGCTCTTCCGTTTGGACACAAGATGTTAGCGTTCTTAAAAAGAACGTCAGCCACACGAAGACGGTTTGCTTTGAACTCCTTGCGCCCATGGTTAGCCTCAACGATCAACTCTGCGACCTTTTCGTATAAGGGCATACAGTCCGTTAAATCATCTTCAAGAGACATATTTGTGTATACAAAGCAGATATCGTTAAAACCCAATGCTTCAAGAATTCTTTTAGCTTTGTGTTGGTGACGGCGCGTTGTGGTGCTGTATGCAAAATCATTAAACACAATTCGTTTACCCTTTTTAACAACAAACTGCCACCAACCATAACTAAACGCTTCCAGTTTAAACGGGTCGAGACTAAAGTTCTTAGATTTAAAGATCTTAAGTCTAGGCTTCCACAACTTCTTTAGCGATGGGTTAGCATTTACAATCTTCTGAATTGACTCTACCGTGTGATTAGGAATTTGTCTGCTCATATAACGCTCTCCTCTATATCTAGACTCTCAAACTATACCGATCTTGTCAACCACTAATTGCAAACATAATAGATGTTATGCTTTACGTCGTAAGTGTAGGAGTCTTGAGCTTTGGCTTCAGACTCGGAACACGAACGCCATTGGCCCAACGCTTGATCGGGCTGCCCGTCAAGATATACAAGACGTCCGACGTGATTCTCAACAACGAGAATCGACTCTTGGTTGTACTTGTCCGCGAGACTAATTGCGTCTTCTAAGCTACAGAAGACTTGTCTTGATGGTTCCACTTGTCCCTTGTACACACCTTGGCATTCTACAGGCGCAAGACTGTCGTCTTGATCTACCAAACGCTCAAGCGCATTGTCAAGCTCCACCATGTTAATTGAGTTTGTTGTGGCGTCCAAGTCATTCTGCCATGCTGTCATTAGAATAAACATTTTGTTTGTCTCCTGTAATCAGGTTAGCGATCTTTACTGTGTTGGTCAAGTATTATTTTAAATCAATTAAATCGGTTACATCAATTGGCTTGTCGTAAAACGACACTTTCACTGTTTTAAATTCTACACCATCAATCGTTTCGAATTCAACGGGTAGGAATCGGATAAGTAATCTCCCGCTATTTTGACGACACTCCGCTTTGAAAAGGTTAGCGGCCTTTTCGATTAGCTCCTGGTGTACCGCATTGGTGCGTTCAAAGCCTAGATTTATTTCATGTCTAGCTTCTTTTCGAGCACGTTTTTTTACTCCGCGCCATTCCAAGACTACCTCAAACATATTTTCTTTTTTATTTTCCATGTTAGCTCTCCCTTTTAAATATCATTTCAAAATTGATTCAATTAGTCAAGTATTATTTTCTTTAAGAGCAAAGATAGTCTTCTTTGATCTGCAAAAACTCAATGGCTTCCAGCGTGGCGTCTACTTCTTTGTCGGTTAGCTGATATCCACAAAGCTCCAACGCTAGTTCCTTAATGGTTAACACTTGGTTGTGGCGACTAGAAAGTCTGATATACTCAATCTCTTGATCGGACAAGATATCCACAAAATCATAAACACGGTTAGCGTCGGTCGGCTCGATGTCAAATGTATAGCCGCCGAGCGACCTACCCATTTGATCATACCCGTAAGAAGACTTAGTTGTTTTGATATCTTGGGAGTCAATCAACTCGCCCCAAGCGTCAAGAGTCAATCGCGTTAGTTTAATTGAATACCAGTTATCGCCGAGCTTGTGGCTAGAGTACACTCGCCCATCGGTAAACATTGGTGCGATATCGTCAACAAGTACGATTGTTTTATTGTGCGTCAACACAAAGCACGAGAAATATCCCGAGATAGTTTCGGTATCCCAATTACTTTTAATTAGGTGATGTAGCAAAGCTTCGCTATCGTTTGTCGTCTTTGTATTGTGTTTGCCCGGAACGCTCACCACGCCATTGTGTGTTAGGTAATGTCCTTTGAATTCGAAGGGGTGTGCGTAGTCAATGCCCGCTTTGTTTGTGCTAGTGCGGTGATGTACCACAAGAGTCGCTACGTCACTAAGAGCGAGCCTTTGTCCGAGACCAAAATAGAAGCTCTCTACGCTAAGATCCTTGGCCCACTCGATGTTGCCGCTAGTTGTACGGATAACGTACCCATAACCGCACGACTCGTTTTGCGACCTACGGGCAAACTCCTTGATGATATCAAAATCTGTATCGGAATTAAAGTTATTAAACAAGATATGTTTACACACGGTTATTATCCTTTCGTTATGCGGCAATCAAATTATCGCTTGATTCTTGATAAGAAGCAACACTTCGAATTGAGTTGATCTTTCTAATTGTTTCGTGCGCAATCTCCTCGTCGATATTGTTTGTGGCAATCATTTTATTTACAAGGTATTCCGCCGTTTTTTTGGGTAACTTCTTGTCTTTTCCTGCCAGTCTATTATAAACAGTGTTGGCTAAGACTACATAATGATTTAGTTTGTCCGCGTCAAGGGTAGGACTAAAGAATCGAAACTCCAAGCGATCTTCTTGATGGTATATCATGCTATACTTTTCGTCGCCACTAAGCGCCCTTTTATTGCAATAGCTGGAACTCCTTCTACTTGGAGCAACACAATTAAACAAAAAGTCAAGCTCTTCTGTAGGAATATTCTCTTTTGGAATATTTAAATAATTGTT
>CAYRRF010000015.1:15927-17160 GCA_964426595.1 uncultured Bdellovibrionales bacterium
ACCCACACGACGCATTAAACTTAGCGCCTTGATCTGAAAGCCAATTTAGAATTTTAGCATTGTCCCTGATAGTGTCTTTGTGTGCATAATAATTCCAACAAACTTCGGCGTCAAAACAATCGTCAATGTCAATGCTTGAGTCAGACACAACTTTAAAAGAATTGTTATTAGTTAATTTAGTTAATTCTCTTGCTATTTCATGGCGGTCATCCCCTCTGTGTAAATAGGGACATTCGCTATCTTCGCAACTCCAGTCTTGCATTATATCGTCTATCGCACGTTCAATGTCAAAATATGGTTCAATTGAGTTGGCTTCATCTCGTGACAATCCAAAGCGTTCCCTCAAAAATGCGCTTACAGACAATGAGTAAAAATTTTCCCTCTCGCTATCATAACAAGCTTGATCGTCGTGGGTTTTGATATCGTCGCCTGGAACGCCCAACTCCAGCTCGATACCAACGTGAAGATTTTTAGACTCGACATGATGTTTCTTCAAATTACTTTTATTTTGTTTCATATGTCCCTATTAAATCTATCATTTCAAAATTGATTCATTCGGTCAACTATTATTTCGCGCTCACACCGCTTGACTGGCGTCCAACATGCGGACTAAAAGCATCGCTCCTAGAATAGCCTGCGATAGGATATAGAACGCGCTCACCACAACAAAGAACCCTACAACTGTTTTAATTGAATTGGACATAGTCTCATCTCCTAAACAAAAGCAATATAAACCAGATTAGTGTAAATGTTAAAATTAACACACTATACACAATAGACATTGTGTCTAACATGGCGTCACTCCTTCACATCATCGTTGTATGTCGCCATAGGCTCAAGTTCGGTCTTAAGAACGTCCGCCGCATCGTTCAAGCATTGGGCCGCACTGCCCAGCATGTCGGGACCATATGTCTTAGACCGCTCAAGCCAACGCTCGGCGCACGCGATAATGTCCTCAATCTCTGCCCGCCTACATGCCAGACTGCCAGGCGCTCCAACTGCAACGCTGCCATATTTTAAACGTGACATATTATTTCACTCCCATATATTGCACCGCGAACCTTAATGCGATAACAGCCCATACCACCAACACCGAACCCACCATCAACAAAATTGGTCTGTTAGCTGACATGATAATAATCCCCGTCAATTTCCTCGATCTCACCATCGGTCAATAACGAGTCGATATAATCGTCTAGGCCGCATCTGTAGGCGATGGGATCTAGTCTTTTC
>CAYRRF010000015.1:17170-21678 GCA_964426595.1 uncultured Bdellovibrionales bacterium
ATTCCATTCCAGCGATTGACACAACACCGTGGGTGTCGTCAAGCATGTCGTCGTATAGCGATTCGATGTCCACAATATCTTTATTCTCGATAATCTTTTCCATATTGTCTCCCTTAAATTTAGTCTCTCAAACTTGACTCTATTTGTCCACAATTATTTCGAGCCATTCAAAATCGTGCATATACGATCTGTAATCAAGTCAATATATCCCTCATATTTTGTCTGCATGGCCTCTAGTTCGGCTTCAGACATGGCGCACGCATCCGGCTTAGTGTCTGGTCTAAGGCGATATTGGGCGGCGTCTAAAGCAGTCTCTAGAGCATACTCACGCATTCTTAACAATGTCTTAACATTTGATTCCACTTCAATGTAACGTCGCATAACACCCTCAATTGAAAAGATTGAATCCTAGTCGCACAATTGACACACCGACAATAAAGCCTATCAATCCCCAGTCTGTAGAACTCATTGAGCACGCTCCGCTTGACGGACAATTTGTTTAGCCAGATGGCGTCCAATCTCCTTATGGCGTGGTACGGTTAGAGTCACCTTGCCGTTAGTCCATACTTCATGTTTATTGGCACGCACTAGCGTAAATCCAAGTCTGTTTAAAAGCGAGGTCAAATCCTTGTGCTTCATATCGTGTCTCCTGTATATCAGTCTAGTAAAGTTGAGTGTTCTAGTCAACTACTATTTTAAGATCGCTCGCCGAACACTTGAGCGGCCAACGATCGGCCTCCGCAACATTGACACGACTCGGAGGTCTTTAAAACCAGCGCGTCACAGTCGAGGCATTGGAGCTTTTCGAGGTCCTGGAGTTCTTTTAAGATGTCGGTGTTCGTATAGTTTCCTTTAATAATGGCTTTTATTTCCGCAATATCGTACTCAAGGTCACAATCGCGCTTTACTAGTTCAGTGATCCGATCATCGTTTAGTGACACACCATCGCCGACTAGTTTATTGATTTTGCGAGTGATGGCACCGCGTTTTGCTGCCAATCGTCTGATTAGTAAGTATTCATTTCTAGTCATAATTCATACCCTCACAACCAGCTTACAAAATCTCACCCATTCCGTCAACAATTATTTTTGTACAATAATATAATGTATATAGCAAAATTCATGCCAGCCGAAAAGCCTCCTCGACCTCTCTGCAGGATTCGTGCCTGGGACCAATAAAGCGATTTAATTGACCTGTATATTGCAAGCTCTATGCCTGGCATAACAATTGCAGGGGGGCATTGTGTCAGTTGTGACATGGGACGGGACATCGGGCAGGTCGGACATGGCGGCGACCACGACGACGGCATACTATGCGGCGCTCACATCAACGGTATGTCGAGGGAGCGAGCAGGGAGTGTATAGAGGATGACGTCGTAGCAGACAGGGGGTAGGGGGATTTGAGGAAGGTGCTAGGCTTAGGCATGTCCTCACAAACACTTTCTAAACCCAATTATAGTAACGCCCCTACCTCTCACTCCACACACAAAATCTCAGCTCTCCACGGTGAAACTACCCCTGTTATTAAACGCCGCTACACTCCGCTAGGAGATGTACAAATTATTGTATGTGTTAATAAACATTATAATGTGCTAGGGAGCTATTAGAACAACTCTTATAAGGGATATACAAATGTACACACAATACAAACAAACCTGTTATAGAGCATTTTAGAGGTGTTATGGACGAAGTTATAGACATGTACAAAGGGTTCAGTAAGTTTTGTATACCTGGAGTATATGCGTTAATAAACCATGCGGATAAGAAGCTATACTTAGCTTCTAGTAACAATGTCCTAGCTTCTGTATCGAAGATATTCTACGATGTCAAGTTTAATAAACATCCTCTTAAAGATCTTGTAGCCGATCGTCAGAAGCTCAATTTAATATTACTGTCTAAAGATAGTAACAAGGATATCCAATTGCATCTTGTACGACAGTTTGCAGAACAATACACAGAACAAGGATACACCTTCTACCAACCTCCTAGATACACAACTTACACCTGGTATACAAAGATTACTCCAACTCACCAAGTCGAAGTACACCTCAAAAGTAACTACGGTAAAAGCTACCTAATAAACACCTATACAACCCTCCGAGATGCTAATAAATACATTAAACGAACGTCTATCTACAAACAGTTACAACGACTGTCTAAAAGTGAATGACGTCCTATGTATGGGTGTATGTACGTATGTATATATAGTTAATGACGATAGTAACATTATGATTGACAATAAATTAGAGATTAGATATGTTAGTAGACGAGACGATGTTTACACAATAAGTGTGTATAACCTACTGTGTCATCCTGGATATGACCTAGTTATTAAACTAGCGATAACATTGTATTTTAAAGATAAAGGATTGAAAGTGGATACAATTGAGTTTGGAACGACAGATACAAGAGCTAAAGGATTCTACAAGGATACCTACAAGGTAACTGTTGTATGAATGTTAAGATTGTTAACGCTTTCGGAGTTTATAAGCTTGTACATATCTATGCAGAGGTATCTGAAACGTTAGATAGTGTAGTGGTTAATGAGATTGTATCGTTATTAGATTATACTGGATTTGAAATGAAAAGTAAGATAAGTAATGGATATTCTTTAGCTTTTAGAGTAGTGGAGAAAAAAGAATACACTTCCCCAAAACTTTCATTGTAACTGTCTGTTATTTCTTATTACGTTGTAGAATTTCTGACGAATGTTATTCGTCTGAAAGTTTCTACAGAAAGTTGTTAACAGTGAAGTTTTCTTAACAATTGGAGGTAGGGTGGAAATTGTTGTGCGGTCTGAAGCCTTAAAATATTTTAATATTTGGTTACGAGATTATTCGTCTAAACCACGTCAATTAATCTACATTGGGGATTGGGATGAGGGCGTCTACACCCTTAGCCCAGGAACCGGTTGGAGCGATTTTATATCACACTACTACAAAATATTCAACTTCGGAGAAGAGAAATGAGTATTACATTATACAGAGTTGACCATAGTTTTAAAGCGATCTACCTACGAGTAGAAAACGATAAGGGTATCCTTCTCTTGCGACAATTTGGTGTCCCAACATTTCATTGGGTGATTGGTGAAGCTAAGATCCCAAACAAGCTTACCACCACGATCTTTGAGTTTGGGGAGGAGTTATAATGAAAATACAAATCCAGTTTGAATTAGGTAGTGTAGGCTGTGTCGTACTTGCGCCTATAACAAGTTTAAAACACTTTCTTTATGTAGGGGTTCGTGTCAGGTCTATTAACCCCGATCGTTTTACAATACCCATTTTCAACTTCGGAGAAGAGTAATGAGAATAGTAATGGAATTCGACATGGACGGAGGAATTTGGGTTGGGCTTTCTACCAGAAGACGAGGTGTAATGCGTCATCTTTTCGTGGTAGCGTCCTCTAGTTACCCTTGCCTCCGTTACCCGTTTAAACTACCCCTTTTCATCTTCGGAGATGAAGATAATGTTTAAATTAGTGTGTATGTCGAACAAAGCGGTTCTTTTAATCGGAAGCAATCGCACGTGGTTTATAGGGGGAAGGGATGAAGACGGTGTGTGGATGAGTTCAAGATTTGAAAACTGGCCTTCAAGTGGTGAAACCCATCCCTCCATCTTCATTTTTGGAGACGAGACATGAAGTTAATAGTTTCAAGTAAAGTGTTTGGGGTTGGTATGGAGGTGTGCGTCATTGGCCCACAACTCCGAATAATCGTGGGATTACGGGTGGCGCCAGACCAGTGGCTGACTCGGGGAAACGGGGCAGAGATGTGGATGTGGGAAGCTAGTCAGGGTATTAAAACTCTTTTTAACTTCGGAGAAGAACAATGACCCCTTTAATAATCCTTGTTTTGTTGGCAATCTTCACTTTTGTATTATCCATGTTTAATCTAGCCAACCAGATCACATACAAACAAGAATCTTGTAGTAGACACGAGTGGAAAACAAGTAATAATAAAATGATCTGTTTGAGGTGTGGATTAGACACTTCAAAAAGTTTAAGTAATGAGGAATAATTATGGCAGATGTAGATAAAAGACGTTGTAAGGTTTGTAACATTGTTCAAAACCGTATCCTAGACGGTAAGTTTAATCAAAAGGATAAGCGCTATCGCGGAGATACCCCCGGCTACTGGAATGGCTCTGTATGTCCTAGCTGCAACAAAGTGCGCGTTAAGACGCTAATGAAAGTAAAGCGTTCTAATAAGAGGAGTAGGAAGATGACGAAGGCCCGTCGTGCAACTTAGATTGAAATTCACAAAATGGGATAGCGAAAGATCCTTTTTGGGAATTGTCACTCTAGCCGATTACTCCGAACGTCAAACCCTACCCGTCTATCCATCAGAAAGTGAAATAATTGACACATTTAACACTTTGTTGTATGATATATTTGACGAGGAGGTTGAGTGGTTGGTATGACGATAATTACACAAATAGCTAACCCCTTTCGTGACGTTGGTTTTATTCATGAAGGTTATACTTTTGTGCATTGTGTGGGTAGAAGATGGTAC
>CAYRRF010000016.1:0-232 GCA_964426595.1 uncultured Bdellovibrionales bacterium
TGTATCACATCGCGCATATCGGCCTGGGTGAAATCCGCCCCTTCGACTTGCGCAAAGGACAGGTCCACATCACGCAAGTTTGCGTGTTTGAAATTAGCACCCCGCAGGTCCGCATAGCGGAAACTGGCACCCGAAAGATCCACGGGCTTGAACCGCCCTTCGCTCATAAACAAGGGCTGGAAATTGGCTTTGCGCAAATCGGCACGGTTAAAGCGCGCGGATTTAAGCGACG
>CAYRRF010000016.1:276-2553 GCA_964426595.1 uncultured Bdellovibrionales bacterium
AAATCTGCCGAAACCAGAGAGGTGGCCCGGAAATCCGCCTTGTCCAAATTGGCGTGCTGCAACTGGATACGATCCAGACGCATATTCAAAAAAATGGCTCCTGTGGCTTTAATCGCCGTCAATTGCGCGCCTTCTTCAATCAAGGCTTTGCGCATGTCGTATTCGCTCAGATCCAGATATTTTCCTTCACGCCCTGCGGTTTGTACCCAGCGCAAATGCTCTTTGAGCAATTCATCCAAAGGCACTTCCATATGCGCAACATCACGCGTGCTGTTGTCGCGCAAAGAACCTTCCAGTTTGAGATTATCCGTCAAAGCGCCTTCCAGCGTCGCCCCCAGCATTACTGTGTCGCGCATGTTAGCGCCTGTTAAATCCGCGCCGGTCATGTCGCTTTGCTGCATATTGGCGCCCTGGAAATTAGCGCCGCGTAATTGGGCGTTTTTCATGCGCACGGCCTGCATATCTGCTTCCGCAAAGTCCGTACGGCCCGCATGGACTTCGCTTCGCCGCGCATAGCGCATTTTGGTTTGGGAAAAATCCGTGACACCTTTGGTATCAGGCTCGGGGACATCAATATACAGGGATTGCAAATCTCCCGACCGTTGATGACTAAGCACCTGTCCTTCGCGCAAATCGGCTTGCAACATATTCGCATTATTCAACTTGGCTCCACGTGCGCATACGCCGCGCATATCCGCACGCACCAGACTGACACCCTCCATGTTCGCATTGCGCAAATCGCAGCCGAAAAAATTCACGCGATCCATGATGGAACTCGACAAATCCGCTTCGATCAATGCAGAGCCCGCCAGCACGGCGTCCGTCAAATTGTGCTTGGAGAAATTCAATCCCGACAAATTCATAAATTGCAACGTCAGACGACGACCGCCTCGCACCCCGTTCAAATAATCTTCGTGCGCCTTGATCAGGCGATCCAAGTCGGCCTGGGTGATGCGTCCTGCGAAGCTTTTGCCTGTTAATTGCATATTGTTTTATTTCGGCGGCGGAGGTTAAAGGGTCTCTTTTCAGACTAGTCGATAAGGCTTAACAGAGTCCGAAAAAGCCCGTCACTTGGTGTGGGTTTTCACGCGATTCAGGTCATATTTCAAGCGGTTCTAAAAGATCCACCACATTAAAACGGCGGCCAACGCGAATCGGTACAGCACAAACGGGGTAAAATTATGCGTGGTCAGCCACCGCAGCAGCCAATGAATAGCGATCAACGCCACGGCAAAACTTAGGACAGCAACGACAAAAAAGTCATGCACTTGTTCGACTGCCGGCGGATGCAAAATAATTTTCAGCACATACATCGCAACAGCAGCAGCCGTGACAGGGATCGACAATAAAAAAGAAAAGCGCGCGGCTTCGATACGCGCATATCCTAAAAAACGCGCGGTTGTCATGGTAATGCCGCTGCGGCTAGTTCCGGGGATCAAGGCCAAAGCTTGCGCCACCCCAATAATAAAAGCATGTCGAATCGTCATGTTTTGATCGATCGTTTTCTTTTGGGCGCCCTTGTGGTCGGCCCACCATAGCAGTGCACCGAAAACGATACTGGTGGTGATGATAATAGGCACGTGCCGCATGACCGCATCGTCTACCAAGACAATTAAAGCGCCGCCGATCAATCCCGGAATCGTTCCCACTACCAGACATTGTACCAAATAGGAATCGAATGTTTTGTGACGCGTAACAATATCCCATAGCCCGCGAAAAATCTGGGCCACGCGGCCACGAAAATACAGTATCACCGCCAGCAACGTACCCAAATGCGTACCGACGTCGATCATCAGCCCCTGATCGGCACCGCCATGCTTGGCAAAATACTCTCCCACCAAGATGAGATGTCCGGACGAGGAAATGGGGAGAAACTCGGTAATCCCCTGTACAATCGAAAGAATAATAAGCTGTAACCACGACATGCCGTCACCCTAAAAGAGTAAGACTCTTTTTACCAGAGGGTTTTTAATGTAAACTGGTAAAATGTTTCTGCGCGGTTTCCTTGGCCTCTTGACGGGCTTTATCATCGGCATGGCTCTTAATAGCTATATGCTGAAAGGCGTGACGCGCGAGCAAATGCTACGCGACAAAAATCTGCGCCTGCGCTACGGCCTGTTAAACTGGCTGGTAGCGTTTCTGGGCATGGCGATCGCACTGGAATTCAACTCGCCATGAAATCGCTGTCGCACCACTACCAAAAAGCCGTGGCCAATGGAACGCTTTGGCCGAACCCTGCACAAGAAGCTGCCATCGATGCGCTGGAACAGCTGGTGC
>CAYRRF010000016.1:2563-21588 GCA_964426595.1 uncultured Bdellovibrionales bacterium
AAAACAATATACGCCTGCCGTGGACGAAAAAAAATCCAACACAAAAAAGCCTTTATATTTTTGGTCCCGTCGGACGCGGCAAAACCATGATGATGAATTGGTGCGTGGAATCGCTTAAGCATCACGGCAAGCGCGTCGAACGCTGGCACTTTCACCCCTTCATGCTGGAAGTGCATCGTAACTTGCGCGATTTAGGCACGCATAACAAAGATCTGGAGAATCGCATTGCCAAGTTGGCGGATCTGTGGGCCGAGCGCCTGGATGTGCTGTGCTTTGACGAGTTTCATGTCACTGATGTCGCCGACGCCATGATCATGATGCCGCTGTTCAACCGCCTCTTCGAACGCGGGCTGATTTTAGTAACCACCGGCAACTGGGCGCCGGAAGATCTATACAAAGGCGGATTGCAGCGCCAGCGCTTCTTGCCCTTTATCGACAATTTAAAAAAATATATGCGCGTCATAAACGTCACCGGCGATACGGATTACCGCCAGACGAAAACCAAAAAGACGGGATCGTGGTTAATGCCACTGGACGAGGAGAGCTACGAACAGTTCGAATCGTCGTTTCGGGACATCGTCGGCTACGATGCTATTGAAACCCATGAGATCCACGTCGGCGATCGCAGCTGGATCCTGCCGCACGCCAGCAAAACCGCCGCCTGTCTGGATATGGCCCAAATTTTGGACCAGCCTTTGGGCGCTGCTGATTTCCTGGCGCTGGCGGAACGTTACCGTATTTTATTCCTGGATAATTTAACCGCTTTCAAAAGCGATCACAACGAACGCGCCAAGCGTTTCATGGTTTTAATTGACACGTTATACGACCATCATATCAAGCTTGTCGTGCGCTGTGCGGTCGATATTCCTCACCTGTACCCCAGCGACGGAAAGCTGGCCTTTGAATTCGAGCGCACCGAAAGCCGCCTGCGCGAGATGATTACTGTTTAGCTTGTTGCAAATACGTTTCCAACAAACCAATTACATCCGAACGCATATCCTCACGGTCCAAAGCAAAAGCAATGTTGGCTTCGATAAAGCCCAGCTTATGCCCGCAATCATAGCGCTTGCCATCAAAACGCACGCCGGTGAATTGCTGATCGGCCAACAAATCCTGCATCGCATCGGTCAGCTGGATCTCGCCACCGGCACCCTTTTTGTTCTTTGCCAGATGGTCGAAAATCTCCGGCTGTAAAATATAACGTCCGGTAATGGACAGCGTGCTGGGCGCCTTGTCCGGATCCGGCTTTTCCACCATTTGCGTGATGTTCAGGATATTGCCTTTCACAAAATCGCCACCGACAGCGCCGTAGTTTTTAATCATGGGCCGCGGCACATCCATCAGCGCCACGACGTTTCCGCCACGCTCGCTATAGGCACGCATCAACTGGCTGAGACAGCCAATCGAGTTAAGTACGATTTCATCGGGCAGAATAACAGCAAAAGGTTCGTTGCCGACAATATCGCGCGCGCACCAGACCGCATGTCCCAGCCCCAGCGGCGTATGCTGGCGTGTGGTAAATAATTTACCCAAAGGAATCTCGGTGTCCAAGGCCAGCTGCAGCAATTCTTTTTTACCACGCGCTTCCAAAGTAGCCAGCAACTGATGATCCCGGTCAAAATGATCTTCGATCAAAGTTTTGCCACTGCTGGTAACAAAAATAAATTCTTCGATGCCTGCCTGTTTGGCTTCTTCAACCACGTGCTGTATCAACGGGCGGTCCACCAGCGTCAGCATTTCTTTCGGCATAGCTTTGGTGGCTGGTAACAGGCGTGTTCCCAGACCCGCCACAGGAAAAACGGCTTTGCGTACTGGCGTATTGTTTTTAGGCATGCAACACCTCTTAAAAAGAAACGGCCTGTGACAGTCTATCACAGGCCGTTCAATTTCACATCCGGTAAAAGTTACTGAGCTTTAGGAGCAGCAGCGTCTTCTACTTTTTTAGCGGCGTCGTCAGCAGCTTTGTCAACGGCAGCGCCCATGTCTTTGGCGGCGTCGGCAGCTGGAGCAGCAGCATCTTTAGCGGCATCAGCAGCAGGAGCAGCGGCTTCATCAGCAGCTTTGTTAGCAGCGTCAGCAGCAGGAGCAGCGGCGTCCATTGCGCCTTCTACTTTTTCTTCTACTTTAGCAGCAGCATCTTTGGCAGCGTCAACGGCCGAAGCAGCTGCATCTTTAGCGGCGTCAGCGGCTGGAGCTTCTGTGCCGGCTTGCGGAGCAGCGTCAGCAGGAGCTTCTTCTTTTTTCGGGAAGCAAGCGGTCAAGGCGATAGCGACAGGCGCGATCAGCAATAATGTCCACAGTTTTTTCATTGGGATATCCTTTTTAATAGAGTAAGTTAAACAAGACGAAAGTCTTGGCCCCGTTTTACACTTTTAAGACCAAGAATCAATGGGTATCATCGTAAAATGAGCAAAAAAACCACTCTTGTTTGGCTGCGGCAGGATTTACGCCTGGCGGATAACCCGGCCCTGACAGCGGCGGCGGCCCAAGGCCCGATTCTGCCTATTTACATACTTGATGATTCGGCCGCGGGCCCGTGGGCCTTGGGCGGAGCGGCGCGCTGGTGGCTGCACCACGCTCTGACCGATGTAGAAAAAAATCTGGCGGCGCATGCCGTCCCGCTGATCTTGCGGCGCGGCGACAGTCTGAAACATCTGCAACAGATCATCGCTGCGACGGGCGCGACACGCGTTGTTTGGAACCGGCGCTATGAACCCTATGCGATTGCACAAGACAAAAAAATAAAAGAAGCCTTGTCTGCAAGCGGCATCACTGTGGAAAGTTTCAATGCACGCCTGTTGGTTGAGCCGTGGACGATTGCCAATGCCAGCGGCGAACCGTTCCGCGTCTTCACGCCTTTCTGGCGTAATGTCATGCAGAAGCTGCACACCGCACCCCCCGAGGCACCTCTTCCTGTGCCGCTCAAAATGTCTGCGCCGACGCATTCCGTGGAAAGCGATACACTCATACAATGGAATCTCCTTCCCACCCGTCCTGACTGGGCCGGCGGATTGCGCGCCACATGGAATGTCACCGAAGGCGTGGCACAGGAAAATCTGGCCAGTTTCATCGATACGCATCTGGACCATTATAAATCCGAACGGGATTTTCCGGCCAAAACCACGACTTCGCGGCTATCCCCTTATCTGGCTTTCGGCCAGATCAGTCCGCGGCAATGCTGGCATGGTGTGCGCACCGCACAACATAGTGGTCGCGTTTCTCAGCAACAGGAAGCCGAGCATTTTATTACCGAGATCGGCTGGCGGGAATTCGCTTATCATTTATTGTATCACTATCCGCAAACACCTACTGAAGCACTTTATCCTAAATTCAAAAATTTTCCATGGTTGAAAGACGACACTACACTGCACGCATGGCAACGAGGGTGTACAGGTTATAAGCTTGTCGATGCGGGGATGCGCGAATTGTGGCAGACGGGCTGGATGCACAATCGTGTCCGTATGGTGGTGGGATCGTTCCTGGTCAAGCATTTGCTTTTGCCGTGGCAGGAAGGCGCAAAATGGTTTTGGGATACGCTGGTCGATGCGGATCTGGCCAGCAACACGCTGGGATGGCAATGGGTCGCGGGTTGCGGCGCCGATGCTGCGCCCTACTTCCGCGTCTTTAACCCGCTTCTTCAGGCGACCAAATTCGATCCAGAGAATCTCTATATCCGCCGCTATGTGCCTGAAGACCTACCACCCATAGTAGCGCATGATTTTGCCCGCAAACGGGCGCTGGAAGCGCTGGCGCGAATCAAGGGCCTGTGATATAAGCCAAGCACCTTTAGAAGGAGGGGCTGGTGCAACACTACACGTTCAAGCACACGAACCATTACCCGGCGTGGCTGTATATGCACGAAGGGCTGGGCGAAGTCCGCCGCTTCTTGGGTGTTCCCTATATTCCCGACGATAAAAAAGAAACGACAAAGGCACATGTCGAAAATACCGGCAAACGGGCGCACGAGCTTTTTATTAAAACGATTAACGAGCTTGGCCTGCACACACGCGATCAAATGCGTGAGGCGCACGGTTTAAAACGCGATACGGAGATTCATATCAGTCTGCACGATGGCGGTGAAATTATTATTGAACCGATGACCGCTATCGGAGAAACCGATTCGGTAATCCAGCAACAGCTAAGCGATTACAACCCGGCCGAAGTAGAAGCCCGCATTTGCGGACATTTCTATCGGCACGCATTGACAATGATGTATGAGGGAAAAATCAGCGATTTTTACGACTATGTTCACTACGCGCGCCAAAAAACCATTCCGACCACACATGCTTCTGGTCAGATGACACCCGAAGATATTCTGAGTTTCTATAAAGGTATTGATACGGTAATCGGTCACACAGAAAAAGGTCTTTCCAAGAATCGTTACTGGTCTTGTAAACGTTTCGATCAGACCGTAGCAGAAATGATGCAAACCTATTCAGCAATCGAAAACGAAACCTGTTTTTCAGGAACCTTGGGCAAAGTTTTGGAAAAAATGGATGGCAGCGCCTATGTCGTCACGACACTCGACCAGCTTCCCGTTGAAAAGCGTCTGTCTATCCCTGGTAAGCCGACTATCAATATGCTTGGCCGTTACGAAGGCCGACTCCACACTCTTTTTACCCAGGCCGGAGAGAATATATTGTGCCGCCATCTGGCTCGCAACGCGGCGCTGGAATGCGTCCAAACCAGTATCGGTTACTTACGTCACGTGCCCGATCCCATCCCGGTTGCTTCGGATATCATGATCACTCCCAAGGACGCACTGACGTTTTATACAAACAAATACGAGCAGCTCAAGGCAACGCCCGCAAACGATCTAAAGCCGTCCGATTTTACAAAGGGCAAGAGCCTGCTCCACACGCATGCGCTGACACTTGTAAACGCCTAAGGTTATTCAGCCGCGTGCAACATTGTCAGCAACGTGACAACCAACCCAAGCATCACGACCGCACCGGCCTGATGGGTAACGGCGACATGAAGATGCACATGCGTCAACAACGTTGTAACCCCTAAAACCACTTGAAGTGTAATCATCCCGGCCAGCGCATGACCGCATTTTTTAAGCGGCGGCACCCGCAACCATAAAGCGCGCAGACCCAAGGCGAAGACCACGACAAAACTGCTCATGGCCAAAACGCGATGCGTCCACTGCACCGTGGCGTGGTTATCTAGAAAATTTTTCCACCATGGTTTTTCAAATAAGAATTCCGAAGGAATCCAGTGCCCGCCCATGGTTGGAAACTCGTTATAAATAAGCCCGGCATCCAAACCGGCTACAAAGGCACCCCATACAATCGTCAATGCCACAAGAATCAATGCCGTCCAGGCGTGCACGCGCAATTGGCGTCCTGTTGTGACAACGTGGTAGGTCTTGCATGCCGCCTGCACCCGCGGCGACAGGCGCACGACCTGCACCAGCAACACCGAAAAAATCACCAACGCCGTACTTAAATGCAACGCCAGACGATAATGGCTGACACGGGGCTCGTGGATCAATCCGCTTTTTACCATGTACCAGCCGATAAAGCCCTGCAGCGCCCCCAGTGCCAACAGCAGAGCCAAAGGTTTTTTCAATGTGTGCGGAATACGACGACGGGCAGCGAAATAAAGCAACGGCCCTATAAACACCACACCAATCAAACGCCCCCACAAGCGATGCAGCCACTCCCAGAAATAAATCTGCTGAAAAGCGGCCAGATCCATGCCTTTATTCTTCAATAAATATTCCGGCGATGTTTGATACTTGGCAAAGGCGGCCTGCCAGGCGTCAGGGGTCAGTGGCGGCAGCATATCGATCATGGCGCGCCATTCGACCATACTTAGACCGCTTTCGGTCAGACGCGTGATGGCTCCGATCAGCGTCATCGCAAACACCATAAAGAGACAGAGCCACAACCATTTCAAAACCGACGGTGCTGTCATGTTATTTTCTCCGCAAGGCAAGAGCGCCTAAAAACATACCGATTAAAAATCCGAAAATATGCGCCTGCCAGGCAATACTCAATCCTGGTTCATTGGGCATACCGATTAAACCAATTGCCGCATTCGTCGCTATAAAAACAGCAGCCGCCGATAAGGCGCCGCGGCGGCCATTAAACACATACATCAACGCACCGAACAAAGCGCTGACGCCCGCCGAGATACCAACCAGCGGCGTATCGTCATGATGAAACAAAATAAGGTGCCCCAGTACCCCACCGACAGTGCCCGCTAATAAAATCACCACAAGCCATAGACGTCCCAGCTGGCGCTCGATGCCGCTGGCAAAGGCCAGCAGGCCCGTCGTATTCACAACCAGATGCATGAAGCCTGCATGTAAAAACGCATAGGTCAATAGACGATACGCATTACGCAGAGGCGCTTGCAAGAACACATCCGGAATAAACGCATAGCGATAGACCAGCAGGCGCTCGGACGGGAACGGCTCGACCACGCGAAACAAATGCAGCACGATAACGGCAAAAACCAGCCAGATCGTTACAGGCGGCGCATTGAAAAACGGCTCTTTCACCGCCACAGAAGCATCTTCGGTCATGAACGTGCAAATTCCTTGTAAAAAGCGATCACCGTAGCCACCCCTTTGGGCAGATGCTCTACCGTGAAATGTTCGTTAGGCGAGTGTATCGCATCCGAGTGCAATCCGAAACCCAACAAAACGACATCGGCTTTTAAAGTTTTATGCAGAACCGAGACAATAGGAATCGACCCGCCATCAAATGTCGGCACGGGCTCTTTCCCCCATGCCGTACGAAACGCGTTTTTAGCCGCTTGGAAGGCTTTGCCTTCCATGGGCGTTAACGCACACGGTCCGCCATGCAGGTCACGCATCTCGAGCTGCATCGTCGCGGGCTTCAGGCTTTGCAGATGCGCCATCAATTGCCGCGTCGCCGTCACATGATCCTGATCTGGCACCAGACGCATCGAAATTTTTGCATGGGCCTGCGACGGCAAGACTGTTTTGGCACCATTGCCCGTATAGCCCCCCCAGATGCCGTTGACATCTAAGCAAGGGCGAATGCCTGTGCGTTCGATCGTAGTATAGCCTTCTTCGCCTTTCAGCGCTTGCAGACCCAACGCTTGTTTGTACGCGGTTTCATCATAAGGAATGGCGTTCATCTCGGCCCGCGCTTTGGCATCATAGGTGCGCACGGCATCGTAAAATCCCGGAACCGTAACGCGGCCTTGCGCATCGTGCAGTTGCGTAATCATGCGCGCCAGTGCATGCACTGGATTATCGACCGCGCCGCCATATTGACCTGAATGTAAATCCCGATTGGGACCTGTCAGCGTCAGCTCGATATAGCACAAGCCGCGCAAGCCGACGGTGAGGGACGGAATATCCGTTGCAATCATCGACGTGTCGGAAACGACAACGGCATCACATGCCAGTTGCTGTTGGTGCGTGCGCACAAATTCTTCCAGATGCGTCGAGCCGCACTCTTCTTCGCCTTCAATCAAAAATTTCAGATTGCATGGCAGCTCTTTAGCTGCCTGCAACGCTTCCAGCGCCTTGAGGTGAATGAAAACCTGTCCCTTGTCGTCACATGCGCCGCGCGCATACAGCTTGCCGTCACGCACCTGTGCGGCGAAAGGAGGCGTCTGCCACAGATCCAGCGGATCGGGTGGCTGAACATCGTAATGACCATAGACCAGAACGGTCGGTTTAGAGGAATTCTGACCGACGCGCGCCGTAACAATCGGATGCCCACCGGTTTCGTGTAGCGTCACATCTTCCGCCCCCAGATGACGGAAATGCGCGGCCAGCCAGTCGGCGGCCCGGCGTACCTCGGGCGCATAGGCCGGATCGGCCGAAATGGACGGAATGGCCAGCCATTCACTCAGTTCCTGGATATAACGGGGCAGGTGGGCGTGCGGATCGGTCGGGGACATAGGGCTCCTGTAGGGGGTCGGCTTTACACGAATCATAGACAAAACGCCCCGGATTGCCTATATCTTTCCCTCGCGCCGCAGTAGATCAGGGGTAGAGCACGTCATTCGTAATGATGGGGTCGTAGGTTCAATTCCTATCTGCGGCACCACTAAAAAAGCCCCTTCATGGGGCTTTTTCAATTTCAGAGCACGTGATCTAGCTAGGCCGCGTCCAGACCCGCCCAGTCCTGGATAACGGTCTTGGCCTGGTCGCGCTTCATACGGTTGAAGACCTCGTTGGCTTCAACCATTTCCATCGCGCCGATGGCGTGGCTGTTGGGATCGTCCCGGCGCCACATCACATAGGCGCTGTTAAATTCGGTGCGCGTCATGTTCAGGGCGCGGCACAATACCGCCATCGTGTGCACCACATTATATTCCAGATGCACCAGCACTTCCTCGGGATTTATTTTCAATTGTACGCCGCACAAGCACGCAAACAAGGCACGGTCACCGCTTTGCAGCGCATCCATGATCTGGCGCGTCGAGATATACGGCATCTTGCGCACCAACCCCAGCATCTCCATCGAGATTGTTCGCACCGATCCGCGCTGCGTCAGGCGTTTGTCGACCACATAGTTAACTGCCTGATCCAACGTTTTCTTGTCGATATTGAAACGCGTTTGAATCTCGGCCTTCAATTTTTCGGACACATGCCAATAGAGGCGTGCCGCCAGTTCAGCGGTGATTTCCGACCGTTGCAGCAGCGGCCCTTGCAGGTCGCCAATGCCGGTACTGATGGCAATATCCGTCAGCAACTTCATGCACAGCGTGCACAAATCTGCGCCCTCGTTACCGACCAGTATTTTCTGGGTTTCAAGGTCTTTGGTGTGAATTAAATACAAGGCTAGCTCGCGGCTGATTTTCTTGCGCGAGGCCATCGCCCGCCAATATTCCGGACGCTCGTAACGCTTGCCGGTTTCAATCAACAAATTATCATTTACCGCAACGGAATAGCGGATTAAGGGCTCGGCTTCATCAAAGCTGCATTCCTTCATCAGATATTCAACCAGAACGGTTGGGCATTTATCTTCTGCGGACAAGTGGATCGCCAGGTTGCGGCGCAAATCGCTTTCCGCTTCCCGCAACATGCGCAGCAAAATATCCTGCACCAAAATCATCTCGCCTTTGGTCAGGTCGGCCTGCAATAAATTCGTAACGGATTTGGCCAGGGCCTCGCGGTCTTCGCTTTTTGTGCTACGGGCTAAACGATAAAGATAATCCGAGGAGCTGGATACGTTGTGCATTGCGTCTACTTCGCCTTTATTTTTTGTTCTACCTACCAGTGTATTCCAAATAGCTTCAAATTTAGTAAAAAGTTCTACATATACATAATAGAACAGCCTTTCAAGGAGTTATACCCCCTTATCGAATCCTTGCATCCTCTGGTATGTCATATTACAATAGCGCTGTATGACCCACTACAGCCCTTTCCATGGTTTAAAAATCGGTTATCAGGACCCCGGCGTTCACAAGAAGTATCCGCATGTCGCCGAGATTGCTCACCGCTACGCCCCCAAAGGCGCTGGCATATATGATACCCACGTGGATACGCGCCGCCTGATGCGCTTAATGGCAGATGCGGCCATTCTTATTACGCAAGACCAAGCCACGCATACCCAAGATCAGCTGGGCCTTTTTCAGGATCAGGGGGCCATCTTAACAACAAATATTCCCCACCTCTTCAAAGAGTATGTCGAAAAAAACCCGGAACTGAACGTCTATCTGGATGCTTTTCGTAACAAATTGAAAAACGAGGATGTCAACTTTCGTACGCCCTTCTCCAGCATGACCATCGACGCCTTGGGACAATCCCGCTTTTTCAAGCTGAACAAGGGTGACATTCTAAGCCCCAAGGATCTGGCCCAGCGCATCAAAACCCTCGGCGAAGAGCGTCTGCAAGAACAGCCTTTGACTAAACACAGGATGCTGATTGCTTTGGGTGATTATTTTGATCACAAGCTGGATGTGCATCATGACAAACTTCAGCGCGCTGCCGCATGGTCCAAGCAACGGCCTAGCTCTTCTTAACTTGCTTTTTATACCCGATAAGCTAGGGTCAAAGCCTCTATTCCCTTTTTCGGAGTCCTATTCATGACCCTTGCCGCTGTTGCCTCTAATAAGTCTGATTTCAAAGTCAAAGATCTTTCTCTGGCCGAATGGGGTCGCAAGGAGATCACGCTGGCCGAAATTGAAATGCCGGGCCTGATGGCACTGCGTCAGGAATACAAAGGCAAGACCCCGCTGAAGGGTGCGCGCATTGCCGGCTGTCTGCATATGACGATTCAAACAGCCGTGCTGATTGAAACACTGATTGACTTAGGGGCCGAGGTGCGCTGGTCTTCCTGCAATATTTTTTCTACTCAGGATCAAGCGGCAGCAGCCATCGCCGCACGCGGCATTCCCGTCTTTGCCTGGAAAGGGATGAACGAAGAAGAATATTGGGAATGCATCCGCAACACGCTGTTCGGCCCGAATGGCTGGACGCCGAATTTGCTTTTAGATGATGGCGGTGACATGACATTGGTCGTGCATGAAAAATATCCGGAACTGCTGAAAAATATCAAAGGCGTGTCGGAAGAAACCACGACAGGCGTGCATCGTCTGTATGAGATGGCGAAAAAAGGCACGCTTCAGATGCCCGCTATCAACGTCAACGACTCGGTGACGAAATCGAAATTCGACAATTTGTATGGCTGCCGCGAAAGTCTGGTAGATGGCATTAAACGCGCCACCGATGTCATGATCTCGGGCAAGATTGCTGTTGTTGCCGGTTTTGGTGATGTCGGCAAAGGCTCGGCCGCCAGCTTGCGCACCCAAGGCGCACGCGTGATGATTACCGAGATTGATCCCATCTGTGCTTTGCAAGCCGCCATGGAAGGCTATCAGGTTACAACGATGGAAGAGGCGGCGCCCATTGCCGATATTTTCGTTACAGCCACAGGCAACCGCGATATCATCACGATGGCGCACCTGCAAGCCATGAAAGACCGCGCCATTGTCTGCAATATTGGTCACTTTGACAATGAAATCGATGTGGACTCGCTGCGCAAACTCAAATGGCACAACGTCAAGCCGCAAGTGGATGAAATTGAATTCGCCAATGGCAAGCGCATTATCCTGTTGGCCGAAGGCCGTCTGGTGAATTTGGGATGCGCGACCGGTCATCCCAGCTTTGTGATGTCATCGTCCTTCACAAACCAGACTCTGGCGCAGATTGAACTCTGGACCAATAGTGCAAAGTACGAGAAACGCGTCTACACGCTTCCCAAAACATTGGATGAAAAAGTGGCCGCGCTGCATCTTGGGAAACTGGGCGTCAAATTGACCAAACTCAGCAAAGAGCAAGCCGATTATATCGGGGTCAGTACCACCGGTCCATTCAAGTCCGACAGCTACCGCTATTAATGTCTTTTGATTACTCCGGTAAAGATGAATTGCTTGCGCTCGAGTCAATGACGTCTTATAACACGCATATTGCGTGCTTATTCGACCGGTTTTTAGACAAGGGGCGGCTGCTCGATTTTGGCGCGGGCCGCGGCACGATTACCGAACTCATGCGCGTTCAAGGACACCACGATATCACCTGCGTTGAAGCGGATATGGAGCAGCGCACTCTCTTGCAACAAAAGGGTTTTACAACGTTGGGCACTTTAGAAGAGTGCAAAACCGAAGAATTTGACGGTGCGTTTTCATCCAATGTTCTTGAGCATATCGCAGACGAAGCTTCCGTATTGCGGTCTTTATACCGAGCACTTCGCTCCGGAGGGCGGGCCGTCTTCTGGGTTCCTGCATTTGAATGTCTCTGGACAGAACTCGATAATCGTGTTGCACACCAGCGCCGCTACACGCGACAAAGTTTGCAAAAAGCGTTCACGACGGCGGGTTTTGTTGTCGAGCGCTGTTTTTATCAGGACAGCATCGGGTTTTTTGTCGCGCTGTTGGTTAAAGTAATGGAAAAATTACACATAGGCGGTAACCCTTTAAATCGCCGCACTGTGCTTGTGTATGACCGCATTATTTTTCCCCTATCCCGTCTGGGCGATATTTTATTATCTTCTTTTTTTGGCAAAAACGTTGTTATTGTCGTGCGGAAGCCCTGAAGATTACCTTTTTTGCTGCGGCATAATTAAAAATCATCGCTACAATTGCAGCCGGCACCAAGGCCGCTACCGGCATGTGCGCCAATGTGGCGCTCCAATAAATACAGGCCTGATACACGCCAAAGTTAAGCGAAGTACCTATAAGATTTGACATCAAATAAAACGTAAAATTTTGCAGACGTAGGCGACTTGTAACGCCGAAGGTAAACATACTGTTGCACAGCCACGTCACATACACCGCGCACAAAAACGACGGGATGCGCGCCCAAAAGGGCGACCAGTGCAAGCCCCAATATAAAACCGATAAAATTCCGGCATCAACGCAAAACCCGATGCCGCCAACAATACAAAAACGTAAAAACGTCGGCAGACGTTTCATCAAAGCGATCGTGCGTGGGGAAAAAGCGTTTTTCATGCCCCTCATTCTAGCCGTCCAATCCCTAAAAAGCCGCTAAATCCCTTGCCAGTTCAGGCGGCGGTGTTATGATGGCTGTCTATGAATGATTTTGCCCCCGATCGTCCGACCAAGCCCGGAAAAATTCGGCAACAATTGCGCCGCTGGCGGGCGTTTTTACTTCCCGCCGGGCAACGCTATTTAAATGCCGAAAGCCAGGCCGAGCATTTGAGCCTCGTCCTCGAGCAAGCACCCCAAGCCTATATCGCCTGGCCGGAAGGGGGCTCTCCTCTTCTTTCGCCGTTGTTGGCGCGTTGGCTGGGCCGGCCCACTGTGACGGATATGGACACGGTGATCGGCGCACTACATCCGGCGGATGGCGCGGCGTTAGCGAATTTGTGGCAGCGCCTCGAGCGCGAGGGTCAGCCCTTTTCCTTGCGCGCCAAAACAGCCGACGAGTCGCGCACGTTGGGGATTCAGGCTGAACAGCGCCTGACGGAAGAAGATAAAAAAATCTTCACGCTGTGGTTTACCGACCTGACCAGCGTCAACAGCGCGGTAATGCAGGCGCAACATGAAAAGACACAGCTGCAGCAGATGCTGCGCCAACACACGGAACGCTTGCAGGCGATCGGTTTGCCGCTGTGGCTGCGCGACGGCACGGGCCGTTTGATCTGGTGTAACGGCAGCTATGCCACGATGGTGGAAAGCACGCCCGAAACGGCGGTCACCCAGCAAATCGAATTGATGGGCGCCAAAGGCGGCCTGGCCCGCTCGTTGAGCGAACGCGCCGTGCAGGAACGCAGTGCCATCAGCGAGCGTCACCCGCTGGTCATCCGCGGCGAGCGCCGCCTGTTACAGATTACCGAGACGCCGCTGGCAAATGAAAACGGCACGCTAGGCTTTGCCCAAGACATCACTATGCTGGACGATATGCAGTCCGAGCTGCGCCGCTTTCGTGCCAGTACCCAGGAATTGCTGCGCGCCTTAAATACCGGGATTGCGATTTTCAACCCCAAAACACAGCTGACGTTTTACAACGATGCCTTCATCAGCCTTTTCCCCTTGGAAGAAGCGTTTCTGGATGACAAGCCGGGCTTAGGCGAAATCATGGAAGCGTTGCGCGAAAAACGCCGCCTGCCCGAACAGGCCGACTTTAAACTTTACAAGAAACAATGGCTGGATCGTTTTACCTCGCTGATTGCGCCGCATGAAGAATTGATGCATCTGCCCGACGGATCGTCTATTCGTATGCTGGTCGTGCCGCACCCGTTGGGCGGGTTATTCATGACGTTCGAAGATGTCACCAGCCGCCTCGAGCTGGAATCGTCTTATAACACCTTGATCGCCGTTCAGCGTGAAACCATTGACAATCTGGCCGAAGGTCTGGCGGTATGGCGCACCGATGCGCGTCTGGCCCTGTTCAATCCGGCCTTTGCGCATATGTGGGGCTTTAAAACCAAAGAGCTGGAAGGCCATCCGCACGCCGCGCGCCTGATTCCTAAACTGGAGTCGTATTTCGACAATGCCCTGTGGAACAGCGAGATCAAAGAATTGCTGCATCAGGCCACTCTCAGCCGTCAGGCGAAATCCGGCCGCTTTACGCTGGTCGACGGGCGTGAGATCGACTATGCCACGCTACCTCTGCCCGATGGTGGAATGCTCAACCGCTTTACGGACGTCTCGGACACACGCAAAGTCGAGCGGGCTTTACGCGAAAAAAACGCGGCGCTGGAACAGGCCGAGCGCTTGAAGCTGGACTTCCTTGCCAATGTGTCCTATCAGCTGCGCACGCCGCTGAATGCGATGATGGGTTTTGCCGAAGTGTTGGAAAAACAATATTTCGGGCCGCTGAACGACCGACAAAAAGAATATACCAGCGGCATGATTCAGGCGGGCAACAAGCTGATTGCGCTGGTCAATGATATCTTGGATCTATCGACCATCGAGGCCGGCTATCTGGCGCTGCACATTAAACCGCTGGCCGTACATGCGATGATGAAATCTTTGTACGAGCTGACGCATGAATGGGCACGCAAACAAAATATTACGTTGACACTGGAATGTGATCCGCATATTGGCACCATCGAAGCCGATGAAAGCCGTATCAAACAGGTCTTGCTCAATTTGATCAGCAATGCGATCAAATTTACGCCCGAAGGCGGCAAGATCCAGTTGCATGCCGAGCGCCGGGGCGATGCCACGCTGGTCCTGGAAGTTTCCGACAGCGGCATCGGTATTTCCAAAGACGATCAGGAAAAAATCTTTAGCCCGTTCGTGCAATTACAAAAAACCCAGCGCCATACCGGCGCGGGCCTTGGCCTCAGTCTGGTGAAATCGATTATCGAACTGCATGGCGGTCAGGTCTTGCTGGATTCGGACACGAACAAAGGCACGCGCATTACCTGTATCCTGCCTTTACGCGCCACCGCCGCCAAACCCAAAGCGGCTTAGCCCTCCCACCCAATTTTCCTTAACCTCTTTTTTAAGAATTATGGATATACTGGAGTTTAGTGACCCGTTCAGAAGGTCACATGCGTTTGTCCCGAACGAGAACAATCAACCGAGAGAAGGAGCCCTCTATGAACAAATTTCTTGCGAAGTTAACCCTATGGGCGATGGATGACGATGGCGCGACCGCGATTGAGTACGGTCTGATTGCCGCCGGCATTTCCGTCGCGATTGCCGTTGTCGTCTTTACTTTAGGCGATAACCTGCACACAACCTTCCAAGGTGTCAGCGACACGCTGGCCAACGCAGGCTAATCTCGATCCGATAAACGCAAAAAACCCATCCGAGTTTCGCTTGGGTGGGTTTTTTCTGTGATCTTGCGTACCTTCCCTAAAAGTATGTAGAAAGAATACATGCTGAACCTTGTCTGTGCCTTTGTGTTTTTCCTTCTTAGCTCTGCGTTGCTTGTATGGGCCGCGGTCAGCGACTGGCGTGAGATGCACATTGCCAACCGTATCAGCGAAGCGTTGCTGGGGGTGTATGTCCTGGGGGTTCTGGTGCCCCACGACATCTTCCACGGCATTACGCTGATGGGCGGTTTGCTTGCCGGGGGCGTGGTTTTGTTATTGACGCTGTTTCTGTACGCGGTGCGTGCCATGGGCGGCGGGGATACGAAACTGGCTTCTGCAACGGCGCTGCTGGTGGGATTAAATCACTTGGGACTTTTCCTGGTGATCATGGCGGTAACGGGCGGTCTTTTGGGCGTGTATGCGTTGATGATACGCACACATCCTCACTGGCTGCCCGAACGCCTGTTGCAGCCGCAGCTGCCGCAAGCCTGGTTATCACAGTTAAAAAACGGTGCCGGTAAAGTGCCCTATGGCCTGGCTATTGCCACCGGTGGCATCGTGACCTTAGCGTTGAAATGGATTGCACCTGTGTTGGTATCTTAAAACGTCTCACCCAACCCTTGTAAAGGGCTGGGTTGTTGCACCGCTAGGTACAGGTAACTCTCCTTATGAATCGCACAATGATCTTCGCCGCAATCGGCGCCATGGGTACGGCCTTGCTGGTCGCCATGCTGCTCAGCAGCGTCCTGCATAAAAACAATGCGGCAACGCCGGCCACCGAAATTCTGGTGGCCGCACATGATCTGCCCATCGGCACCGCGCTCAGCAGCGGCAATACCCATTGGCAAAAATGGGGCGGGCCCGCCGTTCCCGGCGCGCTGGTGCAAGGCCAAAGCGATGATTCGATGTGGCAAAAACAAAAACTGCGCCGCGCCGTCACCGCTGGCGAGCCCATTACCTCGGGCGCTTTGATGCAGGAAGGCAAAGGCAATTTGCTGGCCGCCCGGCTGGAAAAAAATATGCGTGCCGTGTCGATTGATGTCAAAGCTGCCAGCGGCGTGTCGGGCTTTTTAAGCCCGGATGATCATGTCGATGTCATTCTCAGCTACAGCGCGCGCGTACAAGCCAATAGCAGCAGCAATGCGTTGCAGGAAATCGCTATGGACAAAGCCTCCGAGACGATCTTGGAAAATGTGCGCGTGCTGGCCACCGATCAGGACGCCACCGGCGCCGATAGCGGCAATGCGAAAGTCAATAAAACAATCACGCTGGAAGTCAGCAAAGAAGGCGCGGAAAAACTGGCCCTGGCCTCGCAAATGGGCGAGATCACGCTGGCCTTGCGCCAGATGGGCGATACGGAGGAGGAAGACAAAGCACACAAAGATGTGACCGATGTCTCGCTCAGCCGCATTCTCAATAAAATGATTGTCGAGCGTAACTCTCTTGAAAATACCGGCAGCACGATTCGCGTGTATGGCGGCACAAGCGTACAGGAAGTCCCGGTACGCGGAACGGTGGTAAGCCAATGATAAAATATTTTGTCCTGTTTGTTTTCTGTGTGCTGAGCGGTGCCGCTTTGGCCCAGCAAGGCGTCAACAAGCCCATCACCTTGACGTTGGGCAAAGCCCAGACGATTGATTTTAACCTGCCGGTCTCAGAAGTTCTGGTGGCTAATCCCGGCGTCGTCGATGTCGGTGTTCTGACCAAGCATCGCCTGTATTTAGTTGGAAATGGTGTCGGTGATACGAACGTTTTGATCTTTGATCAAAGCAATAACACGCTGGCTTCGCTGGACGTCAATGTCAGCGGCGACCAAAACACGTTGCAACGCGCCTTGCGCCAGTATTTCCCCGAAGAAAAAATTCAGGCCCGCACGATTAATCGTGAGGTTGTCCTGACGGGGGTTGTTTCCAATCCCAGCAAAGCAGGGCAAGTACGCGACTTAGCTAAACGTTTTGTCGCCGCCTCGCAAACACTGGTCGATCTGATGACCGTCGAAGGCGAACAACAAGTCATGATGCAGGTGCGCATCGTCGAAGTGCGCCGCAATGTCTTGAAAGAATACGCCCTGGATCCCGATATCAGTGGTACGGGCGCTTTCGGCAATTTTACCGGATCGCTGGCCTCGTCGGTGGCGGGTAAGGTCACGGGCACGCCGTTCTCGGTCGGAAGCCTTGTCTATGAAACCGCCGCCCATGGCCCGATCAGCCTGACGATGCAGGCGTTGGAAGAAAAAGGCCTGCTCAATACATTGGCCGAGCCAAATCTGACAGCAATCTCGGGCCAACGCGCCGAGTTCCTGGCCGGCGGCGAGTATCCGATTCCCGTTGCCCAACAAAATAACCAAATCTCGATTGAATTTAAAAAATTTGGTGTGTCTTTGGGCTTTACACCGGTGGTGCTGAGCAATGACAAGATCCAGTTGGAGATGGAAACCGAAGTATCCCTGTTAAGTGACGAGGGCCGTCTGGAGTTATCCAGCACCTCCGTACCTTCCTTGAGTGTCCGCCGCGCCAAAACAACCGTTGAAATGGCCAGCGGCGGCAGCTTGATGATCGCCGGCCTTATCCAGTCCGATGCGGCCAACTCGATGGATTCGCTGCCCGGTATCAACAAAGTGCCTATCATCGGCAAGCTTTTCTCGTCCCAGTCGTTCAAACGTAACGAATCCGAATTGCTGGTATTAGTAACTCCTTATCTTGTCCGCCCTACAAAAGAACCGATGGGTGTGGCTGCAAACAAGCCGTCAGCGGTTGCGCCCGTGGCTTCGGCTAAATCCACCAGTTCCAACGGCTTTCTTCTGGAGTAATCGTCCATGCGTCTTTTGCCTCTATGCTTTTGTGCGTGCCTGCTGCTGAATGCCTGCGCCATGCAGAACCCCTCTTTTGTGAATCGCGAAAAAATTCAGGTTGGACCTGAAACGATCGTCTTTAAACGGACGGCCGACCAGCTGTCCAAAGGTGATCTGCTGAATGTCGCCGATGATATCGCGCGCAACGGCACCAGCCCCGTGGACGTCACCATCTTGTACCCGCTGCAAAAGAATCAGGAGCAGGTTGCAAATGCGCAAAAAAACATCATTCATGACACACTGCTGCGCGGTGGCGTGCGCCAGCCGATGCATTTTATTGTCAACCCGCAAGGTATCGGTGCTCCTAACACCATAACGATTCAATACGATGTGCTACGCGCCAACGCGGGCTGCTCGGGCCGTATTACGGATGCCGATGCCGATAATTACAGCCACGACAAAGACAATCCTTATACGTTAGGCTGCGAGCGGGACCGTTATTTTGCAGCGCAGATTGCACGTCCCGGCGACCTGTTGGGGAACGATACCTCTTTAGCAGACGAATCGCAGCGTCTAAGCAAAGCCATCGACACGTACCGCTCGGGCGAACCGGTCACCCCCGCCGGCACCTCCAGTTTAAGCACCTCTGACGCATATACAGGCCAGTAACCGATGAATCCTGCCATCGTCCCGCTTTTTCCAAACGCCAAGATTGATGTCTTTCTGCAAGACACACAGACGCGCGAGTCTGTTGCGCATCTCCAAAAAGACTGGCGTATGGCCCGCGTCAAAATGCGGCTGGACCAGGGGGATATTGTCAGCGCCATCCAGCGTTACACGCACGAAACATCGCCCGACGTGATTCTGGTCGAAACGCCGACGATTGATTCGTCTTTTACCGCGCATCTGGAAGCATTAGCCAATGTCTGCGCGCCGGAAACGGCTGCTATTTTTATCGGCCCCGAAAATGATATCGCCCTGTATCGCCATCTGTTGGCGATGGGGGC
>CAYRRF010000017.1:0-20334 GCA_964426595.1 uncultured Bdellovibrionales bacterium
ATTCGGTTTCAACGCGATGGAGATCGACACCGCCGTGCGCCATAAAGCGCTCGGCATATGCCCTATAAAATCCGATATGTGCAACAGGCCTGTGACGCCATATCCCATCATACGAATAGGCCATTCGCCCAAGGCCTGCAGCGGCGTCAAAAGATACGCCAAAAATGTTCCGGGCATGATCAAAAGCGCCACCAGCGGCGAAGCTAATACGTTTGCCAGCATGGATAATATCGGTATTTTTTGAAAATGTGCCAGCGTCAAGGGCGCCGTGGCCAGCGTTGCGATCAAACTGGTTACAACAGAAATAAGCAGCACACGCAGCATCTTCATGACAATGCTGTTTTGCCAGACTTCGTGTTTCCAAAAGCGCTGCGTCAATTGAAAGAAAGCCACTAACCCCACAACCGCCGCAAAGGAAAGCTGGAACCCGATATCCAGAACACTTTCCGGTTGTAAGATCAGAATAATCATGGCGGCGATTGCCACCAGACGCAGGTTGATAGCCTCGCGGTCAACCATGACCGCCAGCAATACGATACTGGTCATGATAACCGAACGCACCGTTGCCGGGGAAAGCCCTACCACAAACATATATAAAATGATGGCGGTCATTGCGACCGCGGCGGCAATCTTTTTTATTGGCCATTGCAACGCCAGACGCATATTGCATGCCAGCAATAAGCGAACCACATAAAATACGACACCTGCCATCAATCCCACATGCAACCCCGAGATCGATATGATGTGTTGCAATCCCGATATTTGTAAGCCATTCGTCGTCGCGCGCGTAATACCGGCGCGCTGGCCGTTTAAAAGCGCTGTTACGATTCCCGCTTCCGGTTGTTGTAAGACATTATACACACGTGCCGACAGCCATTCCCGGTATTGCTCCAGCGCGGATCGTTCTTGCACACCTGATGTGGAAATATGCACAAGCACCCGCGTTACATACCCATAGCCGCTTATCCCGTCAAAATAGGCATGGCGTTGAAAATCAAACATGCCGGGTATCAACGGCGGACTGGGCGGCAACAAACTGGCCACTACCTGCAACCTGTCCCCCAGCGTGTAATGCTCGCCCCGTTTGCGCAGGCTGAGACGCAACGTGTATTTTGTGTCCGGCTTTCCTTGTAGCTGTACATCGCGCAGGACAACCGTCCACCCCAGCCCCGCACGCTCGGCCGATTGCACCGTACCGTCCAGTGTGACATTCCAGGCGCGCTCAGTCAAAAGCGGTGTAGCCATCTGGGTGGTGCGATGTTGTGCCAGCACCAGCCCACACGTCACACCCACACTGGCGGCAACAACCCAGCGCCATAGCGGATATTCCTGCCACCGTCCTGTGATTGCTGCCAGCACGACACTTCCCGCGCATAAGGCTAACAAAACGAATTTTGCCGGCTCTTCGGCCAAAGCGAAATAACTGCCCATTCCCGCCATTAAAAAGGCAGGCAACCACAAGACCAGCACACTGGCGGGCTGCGCCTCGCGCTGAACAGGATCCGGACCAAGGAGACTCTCCATACCCCACCTTCCCGTGTCCGAGGCCCCATGACAAGGGGGGAAAAGACTTGTAGAATGGGCGAAAAGGAAAGAATCATGTCTGTTGTCGTTCGTATCGCTCCCTCGCCCACCGGTTACATGCATATCGGCACGGCCCGCACAGCGTTGTTCAATTATTATTTTGCCAAGCGCCATGGCGGGAAGTTCCTGCTCCGCATCGAGGATACCGACCGCGAACGGTCAACACCCCAAGCGGTCGAGGCCATTATCAATGGTATGAAGTGGCTGGGCCTGCACTGGGACGGGGAACCTATTTTTCAATTTGCCCGCAGTCCGCGCCATGCGGAAATTGCCCATGAGCTGGTCAAGCGCGGCGCCGCTTATTATTGCTACATGACCGCTGAAGAAATCGCCACTGAACGCGAAGCCGCCGAAAGCAAAGGCCAGATGTGGCACTATGACCGCCGATGGCGCAATGGTGGCCCTGCTCCAACAGGCATCAAACCCTCTATTCGTATCAAGGCTCCTTTGGATGCGGGCGCTCTTACCCTGCACGATGTGGCACAAGGCGATGTGACCGTCGATCATAAGCAGCTGGATGATTTTATCCTGCTGCGCTCGGACGGAACGCCTACCTATATGCTGGCTGTGGTGGTCGATGACCACGACATGGGAGTCACGCACGTCGTACGCGGGGACGATCACCTGAATAACATGTTCCGCCAGTACCTGATTTATCAGGGCATGGGATGGGATTTCCCTATTCACGCACATGTTCCGCTGATCCACGATGCAGAGGGTAAGAAACTTTCCAAACGCAAGGGCGCTGCCTCGATTGAAGAGTATCGGGACATGGGTTACCTGCCCGAAGGCTTGCGCAACTATCTGTTGCGCTTGGGCTGGAGTCATGGCGATGCAGAGATTATTTCCGATGCCCAAGCCGCCGAATGGTTTGATCTGGAGCATATCGGCCAATCCCCTTCATGCCTGGACATCGACAAGCTGAATGCCGTCAACCATCACTATTTAAAATTATCGGATACCAACAGGTTAATCGAACTTGTTCAACCTTTTTTGCATGAGCGTTATCGCTCCTTGAGTTCTACTCACAAAGAACGTCTGATACGCGGTATGAATGGATTAAAGGAGCGTTCCAAGACTTTGATTGAACTGGCTAAAAATGCCGAGATCTATTTGTATGACACCACCGTACCGATGGATGCCACCGCCACAGAAAAACTGGCTCAGCCCCATGCCAGGGACGTGCTGACAGCCGCCTTGCAAGTGACAACTCCAGATGGCAAGACCTTTATCGAAGCCGTGCTAGCCAAAACAGGCTTTAAGATGGGTCAGGTCGGCCCGGTCTTGCGCGCCGCCCTGACGGGGACGATGCAATCGCCCGAAATGTCGGAAGTGATAAGTGCTCTGGGACCCGAAGAAGTCGCCCGACGGCTTAAGCTGTCCGCCTGAGAAAGGCTACACCCACATATAATTCTGGGGATCTGCAAAAACCGCCTGAAGCAGTTTGTTGTTAACCGCGTGACCGGCTTTATAGCCGTCATAGCGGCCCATAATCGGCGCCCCGGCCAGATACAAGTCTCCCACAGCATCCAGGATTTTGTGGCGAACAAACTCGTCGTCGAAACGCAAGCCTTCGACGTTCAGGACTTTTTCTTCGTCCAGCACGATCGCATTGTCCAGCGATCCACCTTGGGCCAATCCAATGCTGCGCAGATAGTCGACTTCTTTGAGGAAACCGAATGTGCGCGCCCGGGCGATCTGCGACGGGAAATTGCCATTCACCATGGTCAGCTCGCGACGCTGATGACCAATAACAGGATGATCGAAAGCGGCTGTAAAATGATAGCTGGCCACATCATCGGGCGTATATTCCGCCCATTTATCTTCTTCTTCGACACGCACAGGACGCAAAATACGCAAGATGCGGCGCTTGGCTTTTTGCTCTTGTGTGCCGGCGCATTGCAGCAAGAAAGAAAACGGTTCGGCACTGCCATCCATGATCGGCACTTCGGCGCCATCAAGAGTGATATGCACGTTATCAATATGAGCAGCCCGCAACGCGGCCATCAAGTGCTCGATTGTGCCCACGCTGGCGGAGCCTTGCGCAATGGCTGTGCACATACGCGTATCGACGACGCGATTCCACAAAGCAGGCACGATGGGTGATCCTTCCAGATCCAGACGCTGGAAAACAATCCCGGTATTCTCGGGCGCCGGATTCAAGGTCATCGTAACCTTGCGGCCGGAATGCAGACCTACCCCTTGGGCGGTCATCGGTGTTTTGATAGTTGTCTGTTGCATGAGCTGATTTTAACCCTTGAAGGGGTCCAAACCCAACACACAGACTATGACGAATTGTTGCAAACGCTTAAGCGACCAACGGACCTACGGGCTCACCGCCCAGTAAATGCAGGTGTAAATGCGGGACTTCCTGGCCCCCGTGGGTATCTGTATTGGCAATCAAACGAAAACCGGCTTCTTTGACCCCTACCGCTTCGGCCACTTTAGGCACAGCACGTACTAGAGATGCTATTTCCGTATCGCTTGCCTGGGTAGCAAACGTACGAATATCCATGTACGCGCCCTTGGGGAGTATCAAAACATGCGTCTTGCGCTTGGGGTGTATATCCCAAAAAGCCAGCACATGGTCGTCTTCATATACTTTCTTGCAAGGAATTTCGCCCCGCAGGATCTTGGCAAAGATATTATTGAGATCGTAGGTCATGTTTCCACCGGTGTCAGTTCGGGTAAGGGGGAAATAATCTTGTGCATGTAATAGCCCGGAATAACGCGACCATCAATCAAGGCATAGTAAGGATTAATTCCCCACTGCACATAGCCGCTTTTCTTGAAAAGGCGAATGGCATTGCCTTGGGTTTCGCGCACATCCAGATTTATAACATGCAAACCCAGATCTTTTGCCCGTGTTTCTAACAGCTCCAATAGCATTTCACTCAAGCCATGGCCTCGCGCCCAAGGCGCCATAAAAAATGTCGTTAACTGTGCCGCGAAACTTTGCGCCTGATTGTTGGGCGCAAAACGAACCAATTGAGCGGTACCTGCAATAGCCCCATCAAGGCGCGCAACAAACAGATCGCGCTGCGGCATTGCAACAACGCCTTGCCAGTAACGTTCTAGCACTTCACGCTCGGGAACGGTCACCCATCCGAAGCCACCGTCTTTTTCAATAGCGGCAACGGTTGCATCGCGCAGATCATGCACATCCGCGCGGCTGAGTTTTTCCAGGCGTTCTACACTTAATTTTGGTTTTGTTAAATCACTCATGCCGGCGAGTTTACGATTTTTGCATCGGTGGTCAATTCCTAATTTTGCTACGCCGCAACATGACCCGTAAAACACCGCCCCGCCCTGTTACCGGCCAACTCAGGCTTAGAACAAAATTTCGTAAGGGCGGTACCTCCAGCCATAAAGGCACTTCACGCCGCAAGGCCCCTGTCCCACGTGCGGGATCGCCTCGACCGGTAATGATTTCAATACACCGGAATTGCCGATGATGCGCCTGTTCGACAAAACGTAACACCGCCCGATGCGCTGCTGCAAGCGTATAGCCGTGCAGGTCTAAACGCGCCTCAACCTTGATGTTTGAACTCATGACCGATGGTCTCGATTAAAGCGGCTTGCATATCTTTTTTAGGTACAAAACCCGTGTTTTGCATCTTGTCGGCGGCATATACCGTATTCGCACAGAATTTTTCAATACGAATGCGGGAAATCGGGAAGGTCCGACCGGTAAGCCTTGCCAGCACGTCCAAGATGGCTCCGGCACCATATCCTATAAAATAAGGCAAACGCAAAGACGAGGCCGATTGTTCCAAACATTTTTGGATCTGCATCACCAGCGTTTTCACATCCCAGTCAGGCTTATCCACATAATTGTAGATAGCCATGCCAGGTTTTATTTTTTGTTGCAACATATAAACCAAAAATGCACTGACATTTTCGACATAGGCCAGCGATTTCTTATTCTTGCCCGAGCCGATCATCACAAAACGCTTGCGGGCGATCTGTGCGATAAGGTTATAAACATTGCCACGGTTATTCGGGCCGAAGATAACCGTCGGACGAACGATAAGGAGCGCACGATCCGTGTCTTTTTTTACCCAGGAAGCATACACATTCTCGGCTTCCCATTTGGTCTGGCCATAGGGATTAAAGGGCTGTGGCACAGAAGCTTCATCAGGAACCCCTTTGTTGAGACCATACACCGCCACCGACGATGTAAAAAGACAAGTCTTTATATCATTCTGCGCCATCGCCTGACACAGATTTTCAGCACCTGTAACGTTAATGTCGTGATACAGGCTGAGGGGGCGAATATCGTCACGATGGGCAGCGGCCAGATTGACAACCGCCGCACACCCGCGCAAAGCCTGTGCAAGCGCCTGCGCATCCCGTATATCCACGTTTTTCCACAGATGCTGCTCCGTGGCCGGTGCTTGAGCATCAATATTTACAACTTCGTATCCTGCTGCTTGCGCGTCCCGCAACACATACTGACCCAAAAATCCGCTGCCGCCGATAACTGCTATTTTTTCTGACATGTTATTTCATTCGTTTAAAGAGGAAGCGGAAATACCGCTCGATATAGAACGGCTTGGGCCGCGGCGAAGATTGGTGGCCGGCCTTTTTGCCAACCCAATAGAAAACAGCAAAAACCGCCCATGTGATAAGCGTCCCCAGAATAAATACCGTCGCGGGGCGCAAGACACTGTGCAAAGCCAATAACCCCAAGACAATCATCACACCATTGGTTACAAACAAAATGGCCACGCATTGCAGATGGGTAAGCGCCCCTTTTACTGTCACACGATGAAAAAAGAACTCGCGGTGTCCCTGCCATATTTTCTTTTTCTGCCAGGCTCTTTTCAACAACGTAATCGTCGGATCATAGGCACATACAAAAGCCAGAATAACGGCCGGAACAAAATGCCCGCGCGCCGCCAGAACAAAGAGCAACCACGCCAGAATATAACCCAAACCAATACTGCCGACATCGCCAAGAAAAATAAGAGCCTTGGCCCGACCGTTCCACACGAAAAATCCTGCCGCCGCGGCCAAAGGCACCACTGCCAACATATCGTAACCCGGCGGTACATGCGCATCACTGAAAAACACGTAAAGCAATAAACCACCGCAAATACTAAAGGTGTGCATGGCGGCAATACCATTAATGCCATCAATAAAATTATACAAATTGAGAAACCATACCCACGCCAGCGCCATCAATATGCGTTCGACGATCCAGGGCATGGCTTCGGGAAAAAGACGTCCACCGTCTTCCACAGGCCAGAAAAGCAACGGAATCACCACGGCGATGAATTGAATAATGAGGCGGGTACGCACCCGCAGCCCATCCTGGCGATGATCATCAATCCACGTGCAGGCACACAAGAATATTCCACCAACAATCACCGAAGCCACTTGCATCACCGAAGGCCACGTATAATAGCCGTGATACAACAAACAGGCCCACACCGCAAAAATCAAAGGCATGATGACAAGCCCCGCGCCGCGCGGCGTGGGCAGTTCGTGGCTGGAACGGTCAATCGGATGATCGAGTAGCCCCCGTTTATTTAATACATGGGCCAGCCACGGCACCAAAAGCACCGTTGCTAGAAAAACCCCCAAGGCCAAAGAAATTAACATTCGGCCACTATAGCGCTCCGCGCGATTTTACGCTAGACTGTGCGCATGTCCCAAGAGGTTGAAAAACCGCATATTTTAATCGTCGACGATGATCGCCGCATCCGCGAGCTGCTGGAGCGCTATCTGGATCAGAACGGCTTTATTGTTACGGCAGCACCGGATGCCGCCGTGGCACGTGAGCTTTTACACTTACTACAGTTCGATGCGCTTGTTTTAGATATCATGATGCCGGGCGAAGACGGTCTGAGCATGACTCAATCGCTGAAACGTGAAAAATTTGAAACGCCTATTCTGCTGCTCACAGCAAAAGGCGAAGCCGAAGCCCGCATCGCAGGCCTCGAAGCGGGAGCCGACGACTATCTTGCAAAACCATTTGAGCCACGCGAACTTGTTTTACGGTTGCAAGCTATTTTACGCCGCGCCAGCCAGGCTATAACCAACGTTAAAAATCGCATCATTAGTTTTGATGGATGGATCTTTGATGAATTGCGCAATCTGCTGACAAAAGGTTCAGACTCGCAACCCTTGACCAAAGCCGAGAGTACGTTGCTATCTATCTTGTCTCAAAAACCCGGCACAGCATTTGCGCGGCAGGATCTGGCACGGCTTGCCGAACTGGAAGGCCAGGAACGCACCATTGATGTTCAGGTGACACGCCTGCGCCGCAAAATTGAACCCGATCCTCGCAAACCGCGGTTTTTGCAAACGGTTCGCGGCGAGGGCTACATTTTATACTGTGATGGGTAGTGCATGCGCTTATACTGGTTAAAGTTACAACGATTTTGGAAACGCACATTGCCGCAAAGCCTGCTTGCGCGTTCGTTGTTGATTCTTATCCTGCCATTTGTTTTAACGATGGTCATCGGTACTTTCGTCTTTTTTGATCGTCACTGGAGCACCATGACATTCCGTCTGGCCGATTCGTTGGCCGGTGAAGTTGCTTTTGTTGCCGATAGCTGGGATCAGAATCCTGATTCCGCGGCACGCGCTAAGCTCATCCAACAAAGCGCCAATAAATTTGGATTTTCTATCCACTATAGTGATCAGCAAAAGCAGATTCCACGTAACAAAACATTGCGTGTCCCCGGCATTAGCCAGCCCCTTCTGACAAGCCTCTATAACAAGGTCAATCGCCCCCTCGCTGTTCGCCCCACCCAAAACAGATGGATTGTAATCAACGTACAGGTGCAAGACGGCGTCCTGCAATTTTCGTTGCCTCAAAAGCGGCTTTTTAGCACCACGACATACGTCTTTTTGCTAATCATGATCGGTTCGGGACTGCTACTGTCCCTGATTGCCATCATCTTCATGCGCAATCAGATACGTCCGGTGCGCAAGCTGGCCTTGGTTGCCGAACAATTCGGCAAAGGTCTGGATGCTCCACGGTTTAAACCCACAGGCGCCCGTGAAGTGCGTCAGGCGGCGCGTGCTTTCCTGGAAATGCGCGACCGCATCAAACGCCAGATACGCCAGCGGACAGATATGCTGTCCGGTGTCTCGCATGATTTGCGCACCCCCCTCACCCGGCTCAAGTTGCAACTGGCCATGCTTCCGCCGGGGCCCGATATCACCGCCATGCAAGGCGATATCGCCGCCATGGAAAAAATGATAAATGCCTACCTTGATTTTGCCCGCGACGAAACGCTGGAATACAGCTTGCGCTGCAATATCATTGATCTGCTGCAACAGGCTGTCAGTGACGCCCGCAAACAGAAACAAACCATCGACGTCGAATGGCCGGAATCCCCGATCATTCTTACGGTACGTCCGCAAGCTATCCAGCGTGTTTTCACCAATATCCTTGATAATATGCGCCTGTATGGCGGGAAAGGCTGGGTCACCATTAACAAGCTTTCCCGTTCCGTCGAAATTATCTTTGACGATGATGGCCCGGGCATTCCCGAAGATAAACGCGAGGATGTCTTCAAACCTTTCCATCGTCTGGACGCCTCTCGTAACCAGAATATTGAGGGCACGGGCCTTGGTTTGACGATTGCACGCGATATTGTGCAATCCCACGGCGGGACGATCCTTTTGGCAGACTCTCCGCATAGTGGTTTGCGTGTTACCTTACGAATTCCTCTTTAGAGTTGTGATATGACGGATAAAAAGAAACCACCCGCGAAACGCACCAAGACGACACCCAAAAATAAAAAGATACGGGTGAAAACGACGAAGAAGCGTACGCCTTCTTCTGCACGCTGGCTGGAGCGCCAATTGAATGATCCATTAGTACACCAGGCCCGCGTTGAAGGTTACCGCGCGCGCTCCGTGTATAAAATCATCGAGATGGCCGATAAAACAAAATGTTTGAAACCGGGCACCATTGTTATCGATCTTGGCGCCGCGCCAGGGAGCTGGACACAGATTGCCGTCGAACGGATTAAACCACAAACATCCGGCGGACGCGTCATCGCTGTCGATATTTTGCCGATGGATCCTGTACCGGGCGCTGACTTTGTTCAGGCAGATTTTAATGATAACGCCACACCGGAAATCATATTTTCCATGCTTGGCGGTAAAAAAGCCCAAGTCGTCTTGTCGGATATGGCGGCCAATACCACCGGCCAGCGCAGCATCGACCATTTGCGTACTCTGCATCTGGTGGAACTGGCTTGGGATTTTGCGCGGCAAGTGCTCGCGCCGGGCGGCACCTTTATCGCCAAAGTGTTTCAAGGTGGCACGGAAAAGACCTTGCTGGATCAGCTCAAAAAAGCTTTCACTTCCGTCAAGCATATCAAACCGGATGCCAGCCGCAAAGAATCACCTGAGCTGTACGTCGTCTGCACCGGCTTTCGTGAAGCGTAATCACCAGCCCGGGGCGTGGCTGGCCAACCAGACCCATTCTTCATTTTGCTGGGGCGTCAGATTTTCGTTGAACTGCTCCTGAATATCTTGTGGGGTTTCGTTTGGGGCTGTTTGTACATCAGTGGTCATTGTAAATCTCGCATAAAGTAAAAAAGGGAAACCCTGTAAAGGGTCAAAAAATTACAAATTGTGGAATGAGATCAAAAAATATACCGCACTACTGGCGGTAGAAGCCGTAATAGAAAAAGAAAGCAAAACGGGCTTGGGCATTGATCATACGGCCATTCTATAGAAAGAATACAGAATGTCAATATAAAATTTCAATTCCAAGCCCGTTTTAGTAATAAAAACACCTAAGTCATTCGAAAAGCATCACTTACCTTCGGCAGGCCACCATTTTCCATGGCCCTTCTGTCGGGTTTTACCAGGTCTTGTGCCTCCGCCACCGTTGCCACGGCAGGAAGCACAATACGGGTAACATCCCGCATGTTTTCATTTACTTGGGGTGTCATCTTAGGTTGTTCTTGCATCTTCTTACTCCCATATGGTTAAAGCAGGTAACGCACATGACCATTCACTTCACAGGATATTTTTTGATGGGATGTGATTTCCTCCGTCTTCAAAGAATTCTTACCCTGAAGATGCGTAACATCTTCTCCATTATCCTTTATTCGTGAATCCAAAGGCCTTAATGTGTTCTCTTCCTCTTCACTTTTTGTCATTACGTATCTCCTCTTAAATAGTAGGATTGCTGGTGTAGTTGCTTGCAAAGCTGTCGACAGGACCTGGATCAATTTCAGCATTCAAAGTCATGTCCCCATTTTCATCAAATTCATGATGCAAAAGATTCATCTCATTTTGCGCATCCAGCAGCTTGCGCTTGTCCAACCGATCGGGTTGATAAATCTCTTTTTGTCGAGACATGGCTCCTCCTTGGCAGTGCGTGTTACGCACCACCTTAAAATTGAAAACAGCATTCCCTGGCGTTAAACACCAAAAAATAGAATCAGAATGTAATTTGAGTATTAGATATATATGTGCGCTTAGCGCACAATATGACGGAGCATATCGCGTTTAAAAAACCAACAAATGGCAAGGTTTTTCCGCATTCTTTTCTCAGTAACACATTTTGTGCACTGCGTCAAGAAGTTTTTTCAAGTTAAATTCCTAAACGTCTTGGCAACCATTCCTCAGGTACTGCATCTACATCCCCCAACACGCTTTTAGCCAGCATTTCAGCAATGAGCGGCGCATATTTATAGCCTGTTCCATTCAAACCACATCCTAAAATGATTTTATTATTACGACTGGATGGCCCTACAATGAAGTGACCGTCATTCGTCTTGTCGTAAGCGCATTTATCGTAAGGGGCATCTATAAAATCCACGTGCTGAGAGAAATCCCTGATAAAAGTGTCAGCGATTTTTATTAGATCAACCTTTTCTGTCCCCGTGCTTACAAATGGTTGGGTAAAAGTGCCAATTTTCCCACTGTCACATTTCCCAGGCACTGGAGGAATGTGAAAGAAATCCTCCTCAATAATAGCAAAAGGAGGAATATTCCAAAAACCGGCTTTGAACTTATAGTGCATGATCATCGGATAACTTTCTTCCAAAAAGTCATCTGTAGGCATGAATAAATTTAAGATATTTTGTGATTCGAGTCCTGCTGCAATAATGACCAACGCTGTGCTGATTTTACGACCACAGGATAACTGCAGAATAAAATTTTGTTCAGTGTTCGGAGTCGCTAGTTTTATTTGGCTATATTCCCAAACGGGAATCTCAAGACCACTTAGCAAAGATACAATTATTTCGTTGACATTATAACACATAAGAAGGCCGCCTTGAATGTCAAGACAGGACGAGTAATCGCACAAGGCTGGATATAACTTCTGGGTATCGGCTTTCTCCAACCATACAAAACGTTCTTTATCCGATTGGTAGACTTGTTTTGCAAAAGAAACATCAGTATTTGATTCTTTTGCTATTAACAACGGAGTAACCGAATGGAAAACCCCCGGTAAAAGTCGATACTTTCCTAAAGAAATATCTGCCAGCCTGCGATATAGCTCGTGACTATACAGGCTGTGTCCCGCCCGTGTCCGTGCTGCTGAGGCCGAAGTCGAGTGAAACGGGGTTTTAGCTTCAAGTATCAAGCATTTTTTACCAGCTTTTTTTAGCTCAATTCCGGTAAGAGCGCCGATAATGCCGCAACCGGCAATTACAACGTCATATATATCTTCCTGTAACATCATACACCTTTATTTCTAAATTTATACAAAGACATGCCACGCTGACTCGAGATAGCACTTATCATTGCCAGGTTATTTTCTTTAAATAACTTTGTGAGGGAATGCTTGGAATATTTGTATGATCTGCCGACTTCAATAAAATCTCCTTCTCGGAATCGAACTTCGCCGGAAATATCCGATATTTTGGTGTCTGCCTTTACTTTCAAGCCCATTTGCATCATCTCCTGTTCAGAAATAAAGCGGGCCTGATAATCATATGCCTCAAAATCGACCTGCATACCAAAGTCGTGGCGCATGGAGACAAGGGCATTAAGCGCAAACGTGCTTGTGCGATTTTGTTTATCATCATAGGCGCCTTGTAAAGCGCAAGAGTCATGACTGCTGTCCAACCCAATAATAACCAAGCCATCTTCCTGCAGCATATTTTCTTTTATGTGGTGTAAAAGTTTTTTAGATTTCGAAGGAGCAAAGTTTCCAAACGTATTACCCATCATCAAAAGAATATCAGCCTTTTCGAAATTTGCTTCGTTAAATCTTACTGTATCAAAAAAATCCCCTTCCAGCGTCTTAACATCATTACAGTAGGTTAATTTATCAACTTTAGCCTTCGTTACCTCAAGAAAATCCCTGCTGATATCTATTGCCTGATAACTGAATGATGCCGATTTTATCTTACTGAGGAAAAGGTGGCTTTTATCTCCATTACCCGGACCGAGCTCTGTTACAATGAAAGGGGCTTCTATCTCAACATATAAATCAGTTTCTTTTAACTGATCAATAAGTATCAATTCATCGTCATCAGTATAATACTCAGGTGTCTGCAATATTTCATTGAATAATTCAGAACCCGCAGGAATTCCACTATCCTCATCACTGAGATTAAAGCGTGTTCCAAACGATTTTTGAATCACGCTTTTATTCTCGAATGATAAAGTACGCCTTTCGATCGCAAATAAAAATGGGGTTGGAATAGAAGGTTGGGACGCAGATAATCCCGAAAAAATTTGCTGGCGAAATGTCTTGAACTGAGCTTGATAATCAGCAAGCATGTTTGTCTCCGGAAAATAGAGTCATAGGAATATGCCGTCGGAAGGCAGCATAGAATAATTAAAATGTCAGGATAAAAACAAACATGGCTGCGCTAGGCGCGCCACCAGATGCGTGCAGAAAAAACAACGATTGAGGTATTTCTATTTTTCATTGAGATGTAGGATATCACGCACGAACGATGTTGTCAACATATTTATCATCCGAAATACGTTATTCATCTTCGGGTGGCCGAACTCCTCCCCGGCAGCATTTTTTTGTGCCCGTTTTTCCTGTGTCTTTTGCACGGTAATCAACATAGGCAGCTTCAGTTCAGTGATGTTCTTTTTGTTCTGGTCGACCTGCAGATTTCTTCTTGGTTCGCACATGATTCTCTCCTTAAATCATCTAGCTGGAAACACGAGTGAGGCCGTACTTGTTGCTGAGAACATCGGCGTTTTCATCAAGATATTTTTTATACCTTTTATAAATTTAAAGCCAGCTTTCCAACTTTTTCAAAATGCCCACCTTCATCACAGGTCATACAGACAAGATTCCGGTAGAATTCCTCCATCTTAGACTTGTCTTTGGCTGTGCCGATATCCGCCAACGCGTAATCATATAAAACACCGGTGATATGTTCCTCTATACGACACTCCTTAATAGCATGATAGTCGCTGTTCGGAACTTCTTCTAATACGTTAGCATCTGCAGCACTTACCTTGATTGCTGTTTTTCGATAGGGGTTTATCCCAACAAATGTCACATTTTCATTTGTTACATGTGCAATATAAAGCTGCGTTTCGGGCTGGATCTGCTTCAAATAGGTTACATTTGCATCTGCTGTCATTTTAAGTCTCCAATAGTCTGAATGAGAAAGAACCGTTTAAAAACGGAAAAAGGAACAAAAATAGGGTATAAAAAGAAAAAAGGGCTGCGCTAGGCGCGCCACCAGATGCGGGCAACCAAAGAAGATACGAGGTGGTTGGCACGTGTATTCATGTCTTTTGCAGCCTATCGAATCATTATACATACGTCAAGCAGTCTTTTTCCCGTGTTGATTTGCTTCGATATTTTGGCTTATGGCGCCCCTTTACCTCTGATATTGCACGAAAATTTAAGCATTTAACCGCATGATAGGGTTATGAAACTCCCCTCCACCGAACGGTTTGCGGACGGTCCCGCTCTTGGCTTTGACGATGTGCTCATCGCTCCGGGCCAAGCGGTAGCCGAATCCGAGGCGTTAAAGCTGCATACAGTGTTGACCCAAGGGGTTCGATTGTCTTTACCGTACGTGGTCCATGTTGCCGATGCAGCCAAAGCCATCGCATGCGCCCAACAAGGCGTTTTGGGTATGTTGCCCCACAGCCTCAAACCCAGCCAGCAAGCCGCAGCCATACGTCAGGTCAAACGCTATCAAACACGGATTGTTCAAAACCCGGTGACGGTGAATCTCGAGACCTCTATCGCCGAAGTTATCGATCTGCAATCACGCTATGATATCTCTGGCATCCCGGTTATTGATCAAGCTTCTTTGCGGGTCATTGGTATTGTTACTAAAGACAGTATCAAACCAGATGCGGATACTTCCCTGTCCGTTTCGACGATCATGTCTCAAGACGGACTTATCCTGTTGCAAGATAGCGGCAATGTCGACGAGGTTGACGCACTGATGCGCAAACACGGCGTTAAACGCATTATTCTGACCGATCGCGATCAGCGCTGCATCGGGATGGTGACAACACGCGATATGGACCGTATTCGTGCGATTCCGCATGCCACCATGGACTCGCGCAGCCGCTTGCGCGTCGGTGCAACGGTTGGCATTGAAGATGCAGACATGGACCGTGTGGCCATGCTGATTGATGAACATGTAGATGTGTTGATGGTCTTGGCCGATCCGTTACAAATCAAACGCTCGAATGACATGGTAACCCATATTCGCCGCCAGCGCGCCGGTCATGTCGAAGTTCTTGTCGGACCTACCCTGACCAAAGATCACGCGCGCAGCCTGATCGATGCCGGCGCCAATGCTTTATTTGTACGTCCCGACTTTCCCGCCGATTACACCTCGTGCGGTATCGGCAACAAAGCCCTCAGCCTTGTCCTGGATATTGTCGATGTCTGCAAAGTGCATGACCTGCCGGTCTATATCCACGGCCTGACCGTCGCCGATCACATGATCAAAGCCCTGGTTGCTGGATGCCACGGCCTGCTGGTGGATGAGTCGCATGACCGCACCGCCTCGTTACAGATGCTCCAACAGGCCATGCGGCGTCTGGGCTGCCCTACTCTAGAACAGCTGCGCAACGATCCCCATTTTATCTCTCTGAAATAAGATTGCCGCCTCTTGCAACAATCTTTCACGATTCGCGCTTTTGTTAACTACTATTTAACTATGAAACCATATTATATTAACAGAGACTGCTAATCACGAGGACCCGATGCACCACATTTTTTTACAGCCAGATCAATATGTTGACAGTGCCGAACTGTTTTACAGCGACACAACGGCCGAGGAAATCAAGCATGAGGCCCTCAAAAACATGCTTTACGATTTCGAGCACTCGAAAAAGCCCTTAATGGCCCCGCTGAACCCGAAAGTGAAGCGCTACATCGACAAGCGTGTCAGCTATCTGCAAATGCTCAATGGCCTGTCCGCCGCCGCTATCCAGTTCCAGGACATTGCTGCGTGTCACTATGCGCTGGAATGCGCTGAAAAGACCGGAGATTTCCGATTACTGACGGAAACGGCGCGCAAGATCGCCTCGGCCGCCGCGCTTAAACCGGAAATTTCACGCATCTGCCTTGAGTATCTCAAAGAGAAGAACGAGCTTGTCGATATCAAACGGCGCTAATTACGAGCACAGCCCTTCACGCTACCGCAAAAAACCCCGCCACGGCGGGGTTTTGATTTGCAATCTATTATTAGAACGCTCTATAATTTGGCAATAACAAAACAACATACAAAAAGGTATGAAATGTCGTATTGTGATATTGTGTTGCATGGAGGGTACCGCGGTCTGTGGGAAGGAGCTGGGAGTGATTTGCCATTCTTCGAGAAAATCGCAAAAGCAGCTCGTAATACTGATAATAAATTGATGATAAGCTTTTTAGCTCACGAAACACCTTCTGCTTTTCCGCATCTCGATGAGCTTATCAAAGCATTTCACAATCTATGCCCTTCTCTTGAAATATCTATTGCCGATCGCGCTAATTTCCGCTCTCTACTAAAAGATCATAAAGTTCTTTTTTTACAAGGCGGTGGAACGACAAGACAGTATGAAGCTCTTTCCTCAATTTCAAAAGAAGAACTTATTTATAATAAAACACTAGTAGCAGGGTCCTCTTCAGGTGCCATGAGCCTCTGTACATATGGTTTTTCCAGCAGCGTAGGCTCGGTCGTAAAAGGTAAGGAGATTATAGATATCTGTCTCATACCTCATGCAAACACACGCCCAATTAAAGACTATTTACCTCAATTGCACGCCGTATCCGATAAGCCGGTGTTACTTCTAGACGAATATGCGATGGTTGATTTCAGTATTAAAAACACTTAGCAAATTATATTTTGCAACTTTGTATAAATACTCTTGCGCTCTGGTTTTATTAAAGCCGGAACTATAATAGATGACAACTCTTGAGGTGGATTCATAATTTGTTCTATTGGTACTTCTACAAAACCTTCACCCTGTCCAACTTCGATACACAAAGAGCTCAGTGGCTGATTAAAAATATATCCGTATGTAGATCGAAAACAATGATTGATCTTTTTTGTTACATCGTCAAACGACTTTGACTTACTCTTGTCTATAAAATACAAATCATCAACCGTAGCAATGATTCCTGTTTCCTCTTGCATTTCCATTAACGCAGCCGCTTCATAACTCATGCCTAATTCGACATGACCCCCAACGGTCGCGTCCAACAGATTGGGAAATGTTTCTTTATTTGGGGCGCGTCGTTGAAAAACAATCCCACCAGATAGAGTCACATACCACACATGCACCTCGCGGTGAATCAATCCAATAGTATGGATTTCAGATCTTAAAGCTTTACCGATAACTTTGTCTTCTTCATCTACAACGTCGAGAAAGACATCAGCCATTATATCTCTCGGCAGCGTCCAATTTTAATTGTAGGACGGCGCGATCTTTTTCAAGGCGCTGACGCATCACATCGTCTTGCGCTTCTAAAAGCTGCTGATCAATTGCATCAATAGCACGAACAACCTGATCGATCACAATGCGCACAACCGGCGTGATATTGGGGCTAAGGACGGTGCAATGCGTGTTACCGACATCCGCAAATCCGCCTTCGATAAAATAACGCACCGTCGTATTGCCCTGCGCCACAGAAACAACCCCCGGGCGCAAACCCGCGAGCAGCATCGTGTGACCGGGAAGGACCATGAAATCGCCTTCCTCTCCCGGCAATGTCACACGCTCTTCCAAGCTGCTGACTTCGACCTTTTCGGGGCCGACCAGGTCGAACTTGAATTGACGTTCATTGACGAGCAGGTTTTCCGACATTTCTAGGCTGCCTCTTCCATCAGTTTACGGCCTTTTTCGATGGCCTGATCGATGCTGCCAACCATGTAGAAAGCGGCCTCGGGCAAGTAGTCGTACTCGCCGCGGACAATGCCTTTGAAGCCGCGAATGGTTTCTTCCAACGGAACGAACACACCGGGGCTGCCGGTGAAAACTTCAGCGACGAAGAAAGGCTGCGACAAGAAACGCTGGATCTTACGCGCACGGGCCACGACCAGCTTGTCCTCTTCCGACAATTCGTCCATACCCAAAATGGCGATGATGTCCTGCAGTGACTTATAAGTCTGTAAAACCGACTGCACTTCACGCGCAACATCATAGTGTTCTTGACCAACAACGCGCGGCTCAAGCACGCGGCTGGTCGAATCCAGCGGATCGACCGCCGGATAAATCCCCATCTCGGCGATCTTACGGCTCAGAACGGTTGACGCATCCAAGTGCGCGAACGACGTTGCAGGCGCCGGATCGGTCAAGTCGTCCGCCGGAACGTAAATCGCCTGTACCGATGTAATCGAACCTTTATTAGTCGATGTAATACGCTCTTGCAGGGCGCCCATTTCCGTTGCCAAGGTCGGCTGATAACCCACCGCCGAAGGAATACGGCCCAACATCGCCGACACTTCCGAACCGGCTTGGGTAAAGCGGAAGATGTTATCGACGAAGAACAACACGTCCTGGCCTTCCTGATCGCGGAAATATTCCGCCATCGTCAGACCTGTCAGCGCCACACGCGCACGGGCACCTGGCGGCTCGTTCATCTGGCCGTACACCAAGGCTGCTTTCGAGTTTTTAGAATCGCCCGGCTTGATAACGCCCGATTCCATCATCTCGTGATACAAGTCATTCCCTTCGCGCGTACGCTCACCGACACCGGCGAAAACCGATACACCGCTGTGGAATTTAGCGATGTTGTTGATGAGCTCCATGATCAAAACAGTTTTACCGACACCAGCACCGCCGAACAGACCGATTTTACCGCCCTTCAGATACGGCGCCAAAAGGTCGATAACTTTGATACCTGTACTTAAAATAGCTGCGTCCGTGGCCTGCTCGATAAAGGTCGGGGCATCGCGGTGAATCGGATATTTTTGCTTGGCGTTTACCGGACCAACACCGTCAATGGCATCACCGATAACGTTAAAAATGCGGCCCAATGTTTCCGTACCGACCGGAACCGAAATCGGAGCGCCCGTATCATTCACGGCAGTACCGCGTTGCAAACCGTCCGTGGTATCCATAGCGATAGTGCGCACTTCGTTGTCGCCCATGTGCTGTGCCACTTCCAAAACCAGTTCACGTCCACCGACTTTCAAGGTCAAAGCGTTTTGAATGGGAGGCAGTTCAGCGCCTTCGAAATAAACGTCGACAACGGCTCCCAGAACCTGGCTGACGGTTCCCTGGCGTTTAACGGCGGCATGTGATTGGCTTGGCATTTTTCTCTCCTTATATAGAACTTAGGCGCTGGCTTCCGCACCAGCAACGATTTCTGAAACTTCCTTGGTGATGTACGCCTGACGCGCACGGTTATATTGCAGCGTAAGGCGGTTGATCATGTCGCCGGCGTTGCGCGTTGCGTTATCCATCGCGGTCATACGCGCCGCTTGTTCACCAGCACCCACCTCGAGCAGAACGCTGTAAATCTGGGCGGCGATTTGCTGCGGGATCAAACGCGACAAGACCGTCATCGTATCTGGCTCGAAATCATAATAGCCCTTGCCGGCTCCTGTGACTTCGCCTTGGATGTTTTTGTTTTCTTCTTCACGCTTAAGCTGCGCGACCATCTCGGCGGGAATTTCAAACGGCACCAGCTTGCGTACCACAGGCTCTTGCGTCATGACGTTCTTGAACTGGCTATACGCGATATAGACAACGTCGTATTTGCCGGCGTCGTATAGATCCACCAGCTTCTTGGTCACTTTTTCCGCCGTTGCATAGGCGATATCCAACGACAGGCTTTCAAGGATGAATTTCGGATATTCGCGGCGCAACAGGTCGCGCGCTTTGCGGCCGATAGTAATCAGCGAGATGGCGCTGTTTTCAACGGCGCGTTGATTGATATGGCGGCGCACTTCACGAACCATGTTACCATTGAAACCGCCGCACAGGCCACGATCCGCCGCAACCGTATCTTTTCGCTGCGTGTACCGCTGGCCACCACCAGACGCGCCAGAGCTTCCGCCATCTTACGCGCATAGGGACGTCCCGTTTCCGCGCGCGCCTGCGCCTGACGCAACTTACTGGCGGCAACCATTTTCATTGCCGACGTAATCTTGCGCGTGTTCTTGACGCTGCCGATACGAATGCGGAAATCCTTCAGGCTTGGCATCGTTACCCTTCCTGACGCATAAAGCGGGTAACAGCCGATTCAATGAACGGTACCAAGACCGCTTCATGTTCAGGTGTCAGCGCTTTTTGTTTTTCAAGATCGTTTACCATGTCTGCTTTTTGTGCATACAGATCGGTCAGCAGCATTTTTTCAAAGGCACCGATTTTTTCGGGTGGGAT
>CAYRRF010000018.1:0-4459 GCA_964426595.1 uncultured Bdellovibrionales bacterium
ATTTGCTGTGTATTGCGCGCCTAGACCCAAGGCACCGGTAATACTGGGCGCTCCGTCACGCAGGAAATCGTAGCCGAGATTTCCGAAGGTGCCGTTAAACGTTTCCCAATCGATACCCGTCTGGTTTTGATCCGTCAGCTGCACTTCCCAAATCTGAATTTCATACACGATCATCGCCGTATTGGCCCGCAGGCGATCAAAATATTCGACCGCGCGCTGATGGTTGCGTTGCGTCGTTGTATAGATGAGCGTCCGTGTCAGATTATCCGCATAGGTCTGGCCACCGGTAATGGCCTGCAAGCCGCTTACAAACGGCGCGTAATCATCGGCAATCATCGGCGGCAAGGAAACAGTAAAGGTCTCGGTCTCTTTGACGACCAATGTACCATCTTCATAGCTGCAATATAAATTCGCTAAACCGCAAGCCTTATCTAATACATCGTTCAGATTTCCCTGTAAGCCCGAGATCGTGATGGTATTGGTCATGACTTTGCTGGTCTGAAACGCCAGAGGAATTTTTTGGTCTGCCAAAATCAACTCTAAAGCGCCGGCCAGCGTTTCTTCCCGCATTTCAAAGGGTCCAACCCATGGATTGGCGGGTAAAGAGGTTTTAGATTTCGGAACAGGTCGCAACACATCCTTGTCCAGCTTCACATACATGACAGGCGCCATCGTGTTACGATTAACGGCATTGAATTTACCATCTACCAACTTCGGTACGGCCAGATCACCTGCGACCTGGGCCGGCATCTTGTCTGCACACGCCGTCAGGAACGTGGTGCCCAGCAACATCAACGCCACAGCGGTAAGACGGGATGTAGTCGCCATAAGCTTATTCGCTCCTTTGGAGTGCGCGTTGAACCATGGACACCAGTCTGTCTTTTTTCACCGGTTTAATCAAGACACTGGAAACATCTAATTTATTGGCCTGCTCCAAAAGGTCGTTGTTTTGATCGCCCGTGACTAAAAGAACGGGTATTTTGAATCCCTTGTTACGCACGGTACGAATGAAAGCAAACCCCCCGACCGGCTCCATCGCCACATCGGCTACAATCAAATGGGGATGCTGGTCCAGACAGGCTTCCGCCGACCGTCCATCACCGGCCTCAATCACATGGTATCCGGCATTTTTCAAAAAAGTGGCGATTTGCAAACGCACAAAAGCGTTGTCTTCTACCACAAGGATGGTTTTTTCAGTCGTCATAATACTACCTGCACGGGCCTTCGCGCCCGCTTTCCATTACGACCGAAATACGTGAAAAAAGATTTAAATGCGGCCTACCGATAGGGCGGCTGCGTAAAGCCTGCGGGGGAAAGCGTGAAAATCTCGCAGCCGGTTGCCGTGACGCCGACCTGATGCTCGAATTGTGCCGAAAGCTGGCGGTCGCGTGTGACGGCGGTCCAGCCATCATTCAGGATTTTGACCTGCCAGGTGCCGGCATTGATCATCGGCTCGATGGTAAAAACCATGCCCTCTTCCAAAACAATACCCTCACCGCGCACCCCGTAGTGCAGTACCTGCGGTTCGCAATGAAAGACCTGGCCGATACCATGGCCACAGAAATCACGCACCACCGAAAAGCGGTTCTTTTCCGCATGCTCCTGAATAGCAGCCCCGACATCGCCCAAGGTGGCTCCCGCGCGCACTTCGGCAATCCCTTTCATCATGGCTTCATAGGTAACCTCGACCAGACGCCGCGCCTTGGCCGATATTTTTTCGCCTACCAAATACATACGCGACGTATCGCCGTACCAGCCATCCACTATCACTGTGATATCGATATTGACGATATCCCCCTCTTCCAGCTTCTTGTCTCCGGGAATACCGTGACAGACGACGTGATTAACGGAAATGCAACTTGCTTTTTGATAACCCCGATAACCGATGGTTGCCGGAATAGCGCCGTTATCCCGGATATCTTTTTCCAGCCGCGCATCCAATGCCCCCGTGGTCACACCCGGGACGACATAGGGCGTGATTCGGTCCAAGATCGCGGCGGCCAGCTGCCCGGCCTTATGCATTGCGGCAAAAGCCGCCTTATCGTGTCGAGGGATATCCATGATTCACTCTATATTTATGATAGGACCCTAGCATAAAGCTATGAGCTCAAAACGCAAACACGAATCGCTGACTGATCATCTTCCCGAGACGGTTTTGGCCGGGATGGTCGTTATCGGCAATGAAGTGCTTTCCGGACGTACCCAGGACCGAAATGTCGGATGGATTGCTGAAAAACTGAACGAACACGGGGTCCAGCTGGCCCAGGTACGCATCGTGCCCGATATCGAGCACGATATCGTCGAAGCGGTGAATGCTTTGCGGGGACGCTTCCGCTACGTTTTCACTACGGGCGGCATCGGTCCGACACATGACGATATTACTTCGGCATCCATCGCCAAAGCTTTTAACCGTGTCATGGAACGCAACACCGAAGCCTTGAAGCGCTTGCGTGCTTATTATAAACCAGAAGATTTCAACGAAGCCCGTCAGCGCATGGCGGATATGCCGCGCGATGTCAAACTGATCGACAATCCGGTCAGTGCCGCGCCGGGATTTATTATCGAGAATGTCTACGTCATGGCGGGTGTGCCCACCATTATGCAAGCCATGTTCGAAGGTATCGTCTCGGACTTAAAAGGCGGTACGCCACTCAAAACACGTACTATTACCTGTGATTTACGCGAAGGGCAGCTGGCCGGGGCGTTGTCTAAAATTCAGGAAAAACACAAAACCGTGGCCATCGGCAGCTATCCTTTCTTTCAAGACGGGCAAGTCGGCGTCTCGCTGGTTTTACGCTCCAGCAATGAGTTTGACTTACAGCGCGCCACTCAAGATGTGCGCAGTATGATCGACGATATCAGCGCGCATTCGACATCAAAGGCTTTCTAATGAAGCGGGTTGCTATCCTGGATGGCAGTCTCCACGGCCAAGGCGGCAATACCTATGGCGTCATCCAAGAGCTTATCAGCAAACTACCCAAGACGATTGATTTTGACTATATCGAGTTAAAAAATATAGACGACGCACTTACTCTGGAGCCCCGTATTCGTGCTGCCGATGGTTATATTTTAGGAACAGGAACCTATTGGCAAAGCTGGGGCAGTCCCTTGCAGCGCTTTTTAGAACAAGCCACGGTGTGGGAGGCCACAGATGTGTGGCTGGGGAAACCTTTGTGCACAATAGTGACCATGCATTCGGTGGGCGGGATGGAAGTTTTAAGTCGCCTGCAAGCAAATTTTGCGCTGTTGGGAACGCTTATCCCGCCTATGTGCTGTTTGGTACATAGCCACGTCAATCAAATGGCCTTATCCGCTGATGAAACGAATCGCGACATCTGGGATCTCAGCAGTCTGGATACAATTGCTCACAACTTCAAAGTTTCATTATTTGGCACACATAGATATATGAAGTGGGATGTCGATCGTGACGAAATTGTCACAGGCGTGTGGTTCAAAAAAGATAAAAGATAAATCAGGCGCCCGGAATATACGTACCACTGACATTCGGCAACGGTTTCCATTTATCCGTAAGGCCAATTACCGTTTCCGCGCCGCCCAAAACCAGATAGGCATTATTTTCGGCTACGCCACGCATACGTTCCAAAACTTCTTTTTTGGTCGGCGCATCAAAGTAAATCAATACGTTGCGGCAAAAGATAATGTCGAACTTGCCTAGCGTAAGATATGATTCCAAAAGATTTGCCGGGCGGAAATTGATCATTTGCTGAATCTCTGGCTTGATCTGCCAACGGTCTTCTTTTTGAGTGAAATATTTCATCAGCATTGTAACTGGCAGACCACGCTGAACTTCAAACTGGGAATATTCGCCTTTTTTGGCCTTTTCCAGGATCTCGGTCGACAAATCGGTAGCCATGATCTCGATATTCCAACCCGCCAGCTTGATACCTTCTTCTTTTAGCAACATGGCCAAGGTATAAGGCTCTTGTCCACTGGAACAGGCCGATGACCAGATGCGAATGCGCTTGGTGGCCGCGTTACGTTGTAACAGATCGGGCAGCATTATTTTTTTAAAATTATCAAACGGCTTGCCGTCGCGCAAGAAAGAGGTTTCGTTGGTAGTCATTGCCTCGGTTACATCTTTTAATAACGGGCGGTTGATGCCTTTTTTGATTTCATTGGCAAGGGCTGCAATATCCGTCAACTGATACTGGCGCACCAAAGGTGTCAGGCGCGATTCCAGCAAATAGCCTTTATCTTCGGTCAGAACCAGACCGGAAGATTTTTTTAGATAATCCTGAAGAATGGCGAATACTGCGGAATCCATTAACGTGCCATCCTTATAATCTCCGGCGCCAGGTGGCTTACCGGTAAAACATTCGCGCACACACCGGCATTGGCTACTGCGCCAGGCATACCCCATACAACCGAGGTTGTTTCATCTTGTGCCAGCACTGCGCCGCCTTTTTCAAAAAGTTCGACACAGGCATTTTTTCCATCG
>CAYRRF010000018.1:4469-19447 GCA_964426595.1 uncultured Bdellovibrionales bacterium
ACTGCGCAGCATCACATCCACCGCAGGACGACAATAATTGACAGGATCGGATTTATCCAATTTGATCGTCACGGGTCCACCCACACCATCGCGTACCAGCAACATATGAAAGTCACCTGGTGCAATATATATTTTTCCGGGCTCGACCCGCATACCTTCTTCCCCTTCAAAAGCCGGGGTTCCGGTTTGTTGCGTGATTTGCTTAGCCAGAATACTGGTAAAGGTGGGCGTCATATGCTGGGTAATTACAATCGGCTGACGTATCTGGCCTTTGAGGCCTCCCAGCACATTAAACAATGCTTGCGGGCCGCCGGTTGAGCTGCCGATCGAAATAATATCCGGGCGCGGATAGGTTTTATTTTTGTGTAAGACCAATTCTTTTTTCGGCGCTGCCACAGCCACAGGAGTCGCCGTAGCCGTACCTCCCAGCAGCGAACGGCGCTGGCGATTGCGGCGGGAAACCTTGCCCAGTTCTTTGACTTTTTCAACCAGATCCAGTTTAAACTGATCGGCGCTATTCATCTCGCTGCTGGTCGATGGCTTGGTCAGATAATCCGTGGCGCCGGCTTTCAGGGCATTCATACTGATTTCGGCGTTTTTGTGGGTCAATGTCGAGGCAATAATGATCTGCACATTTGGGTCCACCTGTAACAACAGCGGAATAGCCGTCAAACCATCCATAACAGGCATTTCAATATCCAAAACAATAACATCAATAGAACGACGCTTCAGCTCTTCGATGGCCGCCTGCCCATTCATAGCCGTGGTAGCTACCTGCAGCTCTTTCTGATCTTCCAATGCGCGCGACAACAGCGCCCGGATGACGAACGAATCGTCGACCACCATCACTTGAATGGGTCCGGTGCGCTCGGTATTCGGCGCTGCAGGAGAGCTGACTGTGTTCATACTTATTAGCCCTCGAGCACGCCGGTCTGAATCAGCTTGTCCTTGACCATATCGGCATCAAACGGCTTCATGATATATTCGTTGGCGCCCGCTTCCATAGCTTTCATGATCTGCGCCATTTCGTTTTCTGTCGTACAGAAAATAATCACCGGTTTGTCCCCGCCCGGCTCTTTGCGTATAGCCAGCAAAAACTCGTAGCCATTCATCACCGGCATGTTCCAATCCAAAAGGATAACATCCGGCATGCGTTGTTTGCATCCCGACAGGGCAACGCTTCCGTCTTCGGCTTCTACGCATTCAAAACCCAAAGATTCGACAATCTGTCGAGCAATGCGGCGGATGATTTTACTATCATCAACAGTCATACACAGGCGGCTCATTACTATCTTCCTTCAGGTTACGCAGCTTCAGAATGCTGCAAGTTTAAAAGAGCGGGAACATCAACGATAATCAACAGACGATCTTCCAACTGGAAAATTCCTTTTGATATTTCGCGTAAATGTCTTTCCATGGTCGGCGGGTTGTTTTCGAATTCATCATCCGACAGGCTCAATACTTCACCTACACCATCGACAATCAAGCTATAAAGTTCGTTTTTGTGTTCAACGACAACATTCATGGCTTTATTCAAATCCTGCATGCGCGAAGCAAGTCCCAGACGGCAGCGCATGTCCAAGGCGGTTACAATACGTCCGCGCAAGTTCAAACTGCCAGCAATCTCTTGCGGCGCCAACGGGATTTTAGTGATACGTACGCTATTGATGATATCCTGCACCTGCAAAACAGGAATGCCGAAATATTGATTATCCAGCGTCAACGTGACGTAGTCTGAACTGCTCATGCTACGGCTCCTTTTTGAACATTCAAGTTACGGGCGATCGATTCCAACAGATTTTCCCGGTCGAACTTGGCCAGGTGGTCAATAAAGCCGACCTGTTTGCCTTGCTCGATGTCTTTGCTGGTAGCATGCGACGACAAGGCTACCAAAGGCACGTCTTTCCACTTGCCTTCGCCGCGCACGGCTTGCGCGAAATCAAACCCGTTCATTTCTGGCATCTCGATATCCGAGACAATCAAATCAAACATCTGTCCGGCATCGCGCAAAGCCAGCGCCTTTTTCGCATGATCCACAGCTGTGACTTCATACCCGGCCATTTCCAAAAGCGGTTGCAACATGTTGCGGAAGAAGGCGCTGTCATCTACCAACAGCACGCGGTTACTACCCTGACGCAGCGGGCGGCTGTCCGTCAATGTTCCGAACCAGTCTCCATGACCGCGTTCCAGATAATATCCCACATCGATTACATCGGTGGCCTTGTGATCAATGATGGCACTGCCCATCACGCCCGGCGTTCCATGACCCGGTGTAACGTGCAGTTCTTCTTCGACAATATCCACGATCTGATCAATCAACAGACCCATGTGGCGGCCTTGATCCAGGAAGACGATCGCCGATTGCGTACCTTCGGCTTTAAGCGCCATTTTTTCATCGAACGGCACCAACGGCATCAATTCGCCGCGATATTGGATCACGTATTGACCATCCGACGTCTCGATATCTTTGACGCCGAATTCTTCCAAGCGACCGACCATTGCCAACGGAATGGCTTTGGGCGCGCCGGCGCCAGCACGGAAAACAAGAAGGGTTGTCTTCTCTTCTTTGTGACCATGCGCCTCTTCTTCCAGTGTGACCGTTTCGCCAACATTGGCCTGGCCGCTGGCTTTGGCAATACCATTCGGGTCCAAAATCATGATGACACTACCATCGCCTAAGATCGTATTGCCCGAGAACATTTCGATATGGCGCAAGATGGGGGATACAGGCTTGACCACGATCTCTTCTGTGTCAAACACCTGATCGACAATGATACCAAAAGTATAGTTACCAACCTGGGTCACAATAATATAAGGATAGTTGTTTTTCTTGCGGCGCGCGCTGTCGAGCGATACAACATTCTCGGCCGCACTCGGCGTTTCCAGTTTCAAAATCTTGGACAATGAAATCAAGGGCAACAGGCTGTTGCGCAAGCGCAAGACCGGTGTGCCTTGAATCATTTCGATACGGTTACCGCTTTTCTCGCCGCCGCGTACCAGTTCCAGCACGCTAATTTGTGGGATAGCGAAGCGCTCCCCGGCCGATTCGACAATCAGCGCCGAAACAATGGCCAATGTCAGTGGGATCTTGATCGTAAAAGTCGTACCCGCACCCTCTTCCGAGACCAAATCGACGGTACCGCCGATTTTTTCGATATTGGTACGCACCACATCCATACCAACGCCACGACCCGAAACAGCCGTAACAGCCGCAGCCGTTGAGAACCCAGCCGCAAAAATCAGCATGTGCAATTGTTTAGGACTTGCACGTTCAGCTTCTTCCGGTGTCATTAAACCGTTTTGAATAGCCTTCTCTTTAATACGCGCCGTGTTCAAACCTTTACCATCATCTTTAATTTGAATGATGATATGCCCGCCTTCATGATAGGCACTTAGCCAGATATGACCTTTTTCCGGCTTGCCGGCGGCTTTACGATCGGCCGGTTTTTCCACGCCATGGTCAGCCGAGTTGCGGACCATGTGCGTCAACGGATCTTTGATCAATTCCAAAACCTGACGATCCAGTTCGGTCTCTTCCCCGCTCATCACCAGATCGATATCTTTACCCAATTCATTGCTGAGATCGCGAACAATGCGCGGCAGTTTCTGCCAGGCATTGCCAATCGGCTGCATGCGGGTCTTCATTACGCCTTCTTGCAATTCCGAAACGTTGAAGTTCAAACGCTGCAGGGCCTGGGCAAAGGGACTGTCTTGTTGCGCGCGCAAAATTTGCAACAACTGATTTCGAGTGAGCACCAGCTCGGAGACAATTGTCATCAAATCTTCCAACAGATCGACACTGACGCGGATCGACTGATTGGCGCCCACGCCTTCGCCTGCAGGGGCTGTAGCAGCAGCCGCAGGTTTGGATTCGACCTTGGCGGCGACAGGGGCCGCAGCCGCTACAGGAGCAACGGGGGCGGGCGGCGGCGCGGGAGCAGGAGCCGCAGCCCCGGGGGTATTTTTCTTGGTATCCTCAAACTCTTTTTGCAAGTTAGCTGCAATTTGTTCGTCGTCCTCACCGCACCACATAGAGACGGGCGCTGCAGGGGCGGCGGCTTCCTGGCCGCCATTGGCAATATAATCTGCAATACGCTGTTTTAAACTTGTGTCATCACCTTCCGGTTCGGCACCTGTCGTCTCAAGTGCTTCTACAATAATCTTGATGGTGTCCAGCGTTTCTAAGACCAGCGATACGGCTGTATTATTGACAGGCAATTCCTTGTCGCGGAATTTACCCAGGATATTTTCTCCCGAGTGCGCCACTTTTTCCAAACGTGCCAATCCCAAAAACCCGCAAGTGCCTTTGATCGTATGCATGACGCGGAAAATTTTAGACAACAGGTTTGCATCTTCGGGATTCTGCTCCAACAGAACCATGTCTTTGTCTAAGGCGGTGAGACTTTCATTGGTCTCGGCCAGAAATTCAATAATTAAATCATCCATGAGAGGCTCTCCAAATCGAGGGATATCGCTCCCCCCACCCTAGCCGTTAAGGGTGAAAAGCCCGTTAACCAATGCGCCTATCCGCGGATGCACCCACGGGAAAAGAAAAAGGGGTGGCGCCGGAAAGGCCACCACCCCGAGGTCTTAAGAACAACCTGCCACAGGAGAGGAGCAGGAGAGCGTCTAAGGACCGGACACTTGGACCTTGGACGAAACTTTAAAAGTGTCTAACCACAGGTCAGAGCCGTATCCGAGGTGACATTGCTGATAGGATCGGGACGGCCTACAACATCCATAACCCCGGCCTTAAAGGTTCGTACACCTGGAGCGCCACCAATATACATCGTGGCGGGGTGATCCCCTGGCTGAACCATATCTGATTTATTTTCAACGGCTTGCTGTTTCATGAGTGCTGGCAAAAGCTGCATAATTAACCCTCCCGTATGAATTTCTTTATCTTCTTTTAAAGTATCATAAAATTTTATTAAATTCAACTGATTCGTTAGGGTGCTGTTCATTTTTTTCTCCTGTCGGCGGCACGGGTCTGTTGGCCTCCGATAGCTCATGCATAAATCATACCAAATACATAATACGCAATATAAAAATAAAAAGTTCCCTTTCCTCCTTCAAATATTCTCCTATTTCACCCCTTCCCCTTGTTTTGTGACGAACTAGGCTAGGGGACACATGACCGACGACCGCAACACAGCTCCCAAACGTATTCGCCGCACGGCTCGTGTGGCAGGCACCATGGGCGGGCTGGCGGTAAAGCTGGCGGGTGAAAAATTCCTAGGCCTGAAGATCGACCGCGCCGATCATGCTTTGGACCTCAAGAATGCCTTGGGCAATTTGCGCGGGCCCTTGATGAAGATTGCCCAATTGCTGGCGACGATTCCCGATGCCTTACCGGCCGAATACACAGCGGAATTGCAGCAATTGCAATCCCAGGCCCCGCCGATGGGCTGGCCTTTTGTGAAGCGGCGCATGGCCACCGAGCTGGGAGCGGACTGGCAAAACAAATTCACGGAATTTCCGCGTACCGCCGCGGCCGCCGCCTCGTTGGGGCAAGTGCACAAGGCCCTCACAACAGCTGGACAAACGGTTGCATGCAAATTGCAATATCCGGATATGGCGGCAGCCGTTGATTCAGATTTGCAGCAGCTTAAACTGATTCTATCGATATACGAAGCCGCCGACAAAGCGATACAAACGAAATATATCCTGCAAGAAGTCAGCGAACGCCTGCGTGAAGAGCTGGACTATGCGCGCGAAGCCAAACAATGCCGGCTTTACGCTCATATGTTGCGCGAAGAAAAACACATCCATATTCCACAGATTGTCGATGCTTTATGCGGTCCGCGCCTGCTTACAACGACGTGGCTGGAGGGGCGCAGCATCCTTGAATTTAAAAACGCACCTTTGGAAACACGCAACCGGCTGGCTTTGCAATTGTTCCGCGCCTGGTACGTGCCGCTGTATCATTACGGCATTATTCACGGGGATCCGCATATGGGCAATTATACGATTGATAAAAACCTCGATCTCAATCTGTTGGATTTTGGCTGTATTCGTGTCTTTCCGGCAAAGTTCATCCAAGGCATCATCGATTTGTATCATGCGCTGCAAACCGACAATCGCGATCTGGCTGTGCACGCATACGAAGCATGGGGCTTTAAAAATCTCTCACGGGAATTAATTGATACGCTGACCATCTGGGCCAAGTTTCTTTACAGCGCTGTTCTGGATGATCGCGTGCGTACGATCGGCAAATCGCAGGGCACCGTCTATGGGCGCGATACGGCGATGCAGGTCCACGCGCAGTTGCGCCAGCAGGGCGGCGTGACTGTTCCGCGGGAATTTGTTTTCATGGACCGCGCGGCGTTAGGGTTGGGTTCCGTCTTTATTCACTTGCAAGCCGAGATCAACTGGCACGATTTATTCCAGGAGTTGATTGCAGATTTTTCCAGCAAACGTCTCGAGTCGAATCAAAAAGCCGCTCTTAAAAAAGTCGGCTTGACCGCCTAGCCATTAAAATAGCGGCGATCGCGATTGGGGGGTTCAGCTTTGTTTGGGCGCGATATAAATGATTCCTTACTTCCCGTAAGCAGAAAAACCTCACGCTCAAAATACCCGTAAATAAGTCGCGCCGCTGCCCTCTCATCTTCGTTGGAGGATTCACAGGCCTGCTGAAGAAAAGCCAGGGCTTCCGCCAAATCGGGTTGCAAAGGATGAGGAGGCACAGGCAATCTCTGCTTTATTTAATCAGTGAGCGACTTTAATGAGATAAAAATCATTCTTGTAGGCCGACTGTTGTTGCGGTGAATTGGCCTGAGATATATCTATGATCTTTCCGCCTGATTTCGGCCCTGCAGAGGAAATATCTTTCCTGTTAAAATAAACTTCCGACATCACTGTTGCAAAACTATTCATTTCATCTGAACTGTACAACGGCGAAGCATTTTCGGGTAATATCGACAGGACTTGCGCCATATTGATAAAATCCAAAAGTTTACGCTGGGGACACGAAACTTTAACGTGTCCACGATTCTTTTTTAAACTTTCCGAGGTATGTGCCTCGATACATGTAGTATCGCTTTGATACAAAAACGAGGCCTGCTTTTGCCTCTCGACCAAGCTGGTGACCAATGCCTGTTGGTTGAACGTTGACAAGGCTCTTACCGTATGCGCTGCAAAGTTGAAAAAACGAGTTGTCGCTACACCAAAAGGGGTTTCCGGACGACGTGCGTCCAACCAAAGCTTATAGTCTGAAAGAAAGCCTGTCCAATCTTCCGCTTGACCAAAGCTCCCCGCCATATTCAAATCCGAGAATGTTTTACGTTTCTCGGCAGAAGGCAATTCGGCTGTTGCCTTTCTTAGACTGGCTCTTTCAATAAGATCTTTGTATTTCGGCTTTGAAAAATCAACGTCACATGTCACGCTCAACGCACAGGGGTGCGGCTTTGGTAGGGGCTTGAATTTTTCTGACATTTTTGTCGGCAAACTTACACATTTTTTAGATTGCGCCACCAGACGTTCCAGACTATCCGGCGTGATTTTTTCCGCCGCCGCACAGGATAGAAAATCATGTCGCACCAGAATTTTTAAACCAATACTGTATTTCTTATCGTCTATTTTATGACAGGCATATGCCTGTTCCGGGTTCTGGCACCCCACCTCGTCATAAAAATGGTAATTTAATTTCGTAACCTGACCCATAATGGGAATTATATCATATTTTTTATGCTTTTCAAGCATTAAAAATTCTAAATTCGTATCCTTAGCTGGGTTAAATATCTCCCCCCTATCCATGGGTTAGCCAATTCTTATGACTTTTATGCCAGGATGGGCTGTAAGAGGAGAATCCCCATGTCCATAGGCTATCACGTCCGCCGCAGTGTTTTTTACAAGCACGGCCCCAACGATACCCCTCCCTATTATCGCTTTAACACACAGACCGGGCAATTGATTCTGGCCAGTGGCGAAAAAGTTGCGGCCTCGAATGTCGGGCAATTCAAAGAAAACATGAATCGTACGACGTTCCCCACATTTTCACCGCCCACCACCACTTTAAAATAAGCCCAACGCACCCTTGAGGCGGCTACCCCCCCATGCTAGGGTTGGGGTCTGTTCCCTCTAACGATGTGCGTGATAATGAAAGTCGTTGTTCTAAAAGAGTCCTCGCCTCACGAGGCACGCGTTCCCGTTACTCCCGATCTTGTTAAAAAATATACCGGCGGTGGTTACCAGATCCACATCGAAAACGATGCAGGCATCAAAGCCGGTTTTCCCAACAAGGCTTTTCAAGCCGCCGGCGCTGTTTTGTTTACGGATCGTGCTAGCGCGTTGCGCAATGCCGATTTGCTGCTGGCCGTCCAGGCCCCCGGCGCCGAAATTGTGCAACAGCTGGAGCCCGGCGCGACTGTGATTGCGCTGCTGGACCCTTATCGTAACAAAGAATTATTTGACTCGTTCAACGCCCGCAAAATTACAAGCTTTGCCTTAGAGCTGGTACCGCGAACAACACGCGCGCAAAGCATGGATGTGTTGTCCAGCCAAGCCAACCTTGCAGGGTATCGCGCCGTACTAGAAGCCGCCGCCCTTTATCCGCGCGCGTTCCCTATGTTCATGACCGCCGCCGGAACCATTGCTCCAGCGCGCGTTTTCGTCATGGGTGCAGGTGTGGCAGGTTTGCAAGCGATTGCCACCGCTAAACGTCTCGGCGCGATTGTTTCCGCCACCGATGTACGCATAGCTGCCAAAGAACAAGTCCAGTCCTTGGGCGCAAGCTTTATCATGGTCGAAGACGAAGAAACCAAAGCCGCCGAAACCAGTGGTGGCTACGCCAAAGAAATGTCGGACGCCTATAAAGCAAAACAAGCCGCTCTTGTTGCCGAACATATCGCCAAACAGGATGTCGTGATCTGCACCGCTTTGATCCCGGGTCGTTCTGCCCCCGTGCTGGTCAGCGAAGACATGGTGAAAACCATGAAGCCGGGCTCGGTATTGGTGGATCTGGCGACATCGCAGGGCGGCAATTGTCCCCTCAGCGAAAAAGATGCGATTGTAAACAAACACGATGTTACACTTGTCGGCTACAGCAATCTGGCCGCCCGCGTTCCCGCCGATGCCAGCGCCCTGTATGGCAAGAACATCCAAAACTTCCTTGGCCTGATGGTCGATCCCAAAGGGCCGCTGATCGATATTAACTGGCAGGACGATATTTTACGCGCCTGCGCCCTTACCCATCAGGGCAAAACCATTCACCCCAATTTCGGCGGTGTCAAAGTGGAGACCACAGCATGATGAAACCCGATGAAATTCAAAAGACCGCCGATTATTTGGGTAAGCAGCTGGACGCCATCAAGTCCGAGATGCTGCGCCTGAGCGATCAAGCGGCAGACCAGATCCAGGTCTTAAGCTCGGTACAGCATGTGGCTTCGAGCACGCCGGACTTTTTTATCAATGCGCTGACAGTATTGGTGCTGGCAGGCTTTGTCGGTTATTACGTGATCTGGAACGTGACGCCTGCCCTGTATGCGCCACTCATGTCGATCTCCAATGCGATCTCTTCCGTTATGATCGTCGGCGCCATGATTGCGGCCGGCACAGCGGGCAGCGCTTTTGCTTCATGGATGGGGTTCCTGGCGGTTGTTCTGGCGTCGATTAATTTCTTCGGCGGCTGGATTATCTCGGATCGCATGCTTTCGATGTTTAAAAAGAAAAAGAAGGATGCCTAAGCCATGTCACCCACCCTTATCGGCCTAAGCAATTTAATCGCAGCTGTTTTATTCATCTGGACAAAAAGCGATCTGTCCTCGCCCGTTACGGCGCGGCGCGGGACATTGCTGTGTCTGATCGGCATGTGCCTGGTCGTCATCACGACGTTCCTGCTTCACGTAGTACAATCCTATAGCAAAATCATCGCCGGTATCTTGCTGGGTGCTTTTATCGGCACTTACATTGCCAAACGCGCCCAGATGACAGCCCTGCCCCAGCTGATTGCTTTATTTAACGGCTTTGTCGGTTTGGGCGGTGTGTTCGTATCGATCGCTGCGTTTTTTGATCCCGCCCCGCAAGGTTTGGGCCAGCCGGGCAATATCAGTCTTGTGCCCATGATCGAATTGGGCCTGTCAGCATTGATCTCGGCTGTGACCTTTACCGGCTCCGTTGTGGCGTACGCAAAACTGCAAGGGTTGATCGGCAATAATTTTCTCAATTTCAAACGCCAGATTTACTTCAATGCCATGCTCTTGATAAGTGCTTTGGTGCTAACAGCACTTTTACCCACAATCCAAAGCGGTAACCTTTTATTCCTAATGATTGGATTATCCTTCCTATTGGGCGTAACCCTGGTCACGCCTATCGGTGGTGCCGATATGCCGGTTGTGATCTCGATGCTCAATGCCTATTCCGGCTTTGCGTCTGTGGCGGTTGGTTTTACGCTACAAAACAGCCTGATGATTATCGTCGGTTCTTTGATCGGCCTTTCCGGCATGATCCTGTCCTACATCATGTGCAAAAATATGAATCGCAGCTTCTGGAACGTTATTGTCGGCGGCTTTGGCGATACCACCGTGGCCGGTGGCCCCGCTGTGCCCACTGATAAAAATGTGCGTATCGGTTCAGCCGATGATGCCGCCTTTATCATGAAGAACGCCCAGGATGTTATCATCGTTCCGGGCTATGGCATGGCGGTCGCACAGGCCCAGCACGCTGTCAAGGAGATGGCGGATGTATTGAAAAAAGAAGGCGTGCGTGTGCGTTACGCTATCCATCCGGTCGCTGGTCGTATGCCCGGCCACATGAACGTTCTGCTGGCCGAAGCCAATGTTCCTTATGATGAAGTTTTTGAACTGGATGATATAAACCGTGAATTCGCCCAGTGCGATGTCGCTTTTGTTGTCGGCGCCAACGACATTACTAACCCGGCCGCAAAAGATAACCCGGCCAGCCCGATTTTCGGCATGCCCATCCTCGAAGTCAGCAAAGCGAAAACGGTGCTGTTCGTAAAACGATCCTTGGGCAGCGGTTATGCCGGTATTGATAACGAACTATTCTATCAACCCAACACAATGATGTTGCTCGACAACGCCAAGAAGATGGTCGAAAACATCATTAAAGCCGTGTAGATGATATATGACAGAAGTTATAACACACTTTACAATACAGGAAAAAATGATGCCGCAACAGGCGCGGGCTGTATCGGAGCAAATTATCAACACTTCTCAAGAAACGAAGATGGAGCGTTTGTTGGATTTTTTCAATACTACGGGCCTTATAACCAAAAAAGAAGCCGAGCAAACCTCTCTGTCGCACGCAAACGCCGAAGCGATTGGCCTCATTATTGTCGGGCCTCCAGCTGTTGAATCTCATTTTTTTCACAAAACTCCTTCGACCACCACCCTTATTGCGATTAATAAGACACACCTGGAACAAGTCGCGCCGAATGCCTTCGAGATTATCGCCCGGAACGCTGAAAAACTAAACCTTTTTAGAAATGATCTCGGCAGATTCACGTTTCCGTTAACAGAGCCTCAAAATAACAGTGCCTATCGTGCACGCAAAAGAGCGAACCGTATTCACAAAAAGCGCAAGCACCGCCATCCGTAAACACTGAAGGAATGTTTGCTCTTTATTAATATCTGCCCGCCAGCATGGGGGGATAAAAGGAGATCTGCCATGGCCGCTAAAAAAGAGAAAAAAACCGCTTCCGATAAAAAAGAAAAAGACCGTCCTATTCCCAAAATAGATTCCAAGTCACATAAATTTTTATACGAGTACCTGGACAATTTTGCGCCGGTCGGTTTTGAAAATAGCGGGCAGCGCATTTGGCTAAAATATCTCAAACCGTATTGCAGCAAAACCATCGTGGATACCTATGGTACGGCGGTGGCCGTTATTAATCCGGGCAAAAAATTCAGTGTTGCTATTGAGGCCCACTCGGACGAAATCGCCTGGCAGGTCAATTATATTTCCGAACAAGGCTATTTGTATTTGAATAAACTCGGCGGCTCGGATCATATGATCGCTCCATCCATGCGCGTGACGGTGCACGGCGAAAACGGACCTCTGCCCGGCGTATTTGGCTGGCCCGCCATCCATGTACGCGAACCGGGCAAAGAAGAAGCCCCCAGCATCAAAAATATCTTTGTCGATGTCGGCGCAAAAGACGCCAAAGAAGTCGAAAAGATGGGCATCGTTGTCGGCACGCCGATTACTTTTAACGACGGCCTGATGGAAATGAACAAGCGCTTTTTAACAGGGCGCGCTTTGGACAACCGCTTGGGCGGCTTTGTCATCGCCGAAGTCGCGCGTCGCCTGCACGAGCAAAAAATTAAACTGCCCTATACGCTGTATGTGGTGAACTCGGTACAGGAAGAGATCGGCTTACGCGGTGCCGAAATGATTTCACGCCGCCTGGCGCCGAATGCGGCCATTTGCGTCGATGTTACGCATGACACGCACGCCCCGATGTACAGCCGCAAGGATCACGGAGACACAACTTGTGGTGCGGGACCCGTTATTACCACAGGCCCGACCGTCCACAAGCACCTGCACAAGATTTTGATCGATACCGCCAAGGATAAAAAAATAAAATTCCAGCGCGCAACGGCAAACCGCTGGACCGGTACCGATACCGATTCTTTCGCGTATTCTTCTACGGGCGTGGCCAGTGCACTGCTTTCGATTCCCCTGCGCTATATGCACACCACCGTTGAAACGGTGGACAAACGCGATGTCGAAGACACGATCCAGCTTTACCTGCACGTCTTGCAAGCCATTAAAGGTACGGAAGATTTTTGCTACGAATAAATCGAAAGAGGCGAAGATGAAACTTCACTTTGCACCCTATCCGGGCATAAGCCGTTTAAATACCACCCCGTTGGTTATAACCGTTGGCGAAGGTAACCTGTTGGGGGATTTTGCTAAAAGTCTGGATAAGGCCTGTGAAGGCTTTATCACGCGCGCGCTGGCCCATGCTCCAAAATTCAAAGGCGAGAGCGGTCAAACCTTGCGCATTGTACCCCCTAAAAACTGCAAGGCGCGAACGGTTTATCTGGTCGGCCTGGGGAAAAAAGAAGCGGTGGAGCCCTTTGCGGCGTACCATATCGGCGGGAACATCATGCAAACCCTGACCGCTCATGCCGAGGCGCACGCGATCCTCGTACTGGAAGATATCAAGGCCTACCGTTTTACCGCCGAAGCCGTTGCCGGTGTAGCCGCTGGTCTGTACTTAAAAGCCTATCGCTTTAGCAAATACAAAACCAAAGAATCGGCGGAAAGCAAAAAGAAAACAACCCAGATCACCTTGGCCAGCCCCTTTGCCGCGGCAGCGAAAAAAGCGTTTATACGCCACAACGCCATTGCCGAAGGTATGTGCCTAACACGCGACATGGGCAACGAACCACCAAATGTCATGACGCCTTTAAAAGCGGCACAGACGGCACAATCTTTGCGCAAGCTAAAAGTTACTGTCGAGATATTGGATGAAAAACGCCTGCAGAAAATCGGGATGGGCTCTTTGCTTTCCGTGGCCCAAGGCAGTAAACGCCCGCCGCGCGTTGTCGTCATGCGCTATCACGGCGCCGGTAAAGCGCCCTTTGTTGCTTTTGTCGGCAAGGGCGTGACTTTTGACACAGGCGGTATCAATCTCAAGCCCTTTGCGAATATGTGGGACATGAAATTCGACATGCAAGGCGCGGCGACCGTCGTCGGTACGCTGCACGCTTTGGCGCGACGCAAGGCCAAGGTAAATGCCGTCGGTGTGGTTGGCTTTGTTGAAAATATGCCGGACGGCAACGCTTATCGTCCGGGCGATATTCTTACTTCTCTTTCAGGACAAACCATTGAAGTCCAGAACACCGATGCCGAAGGGCGTTTGGTATTGAACGACCTGCTGTGGTACACGCAAGAGCGCTTTAAACCGCGCGTGATCATCGATCTTGCAACTTTGACCGGTGCGTGCGTGGCAGCCTTGGGCAACCTCTATGCCGGATTATTTTCAAACAGTGATTCGCTTGCCGAAAATTTACATGATATCGGCCACGAAACCGGTGATTTTGTCTGGCATCTGCCTCTGGATCCCGAGTACGACAAACAGCTCACTTCGGACTATGCCGACATGCGCAATATCGGTAATGCCGGTGAAGCCGGTGCCGTCACCGCAGCCCAATTTTTGCAGCGCTTCATCAAAAAAGGCCAGGACTGGGCGCATATTGATATTGCGGGCACGGCTTACACATCCCGTGAATACGTGCTTGGCCCCAAAGGTGCAACAGCTTTCGGCGTACGCCTGCTGGATCATTGGGTCTATGAGAATCACGAAAAACGCTAGGATTTACGTCCGTGCAAAGCCTGCCAGATAGCCAGAGAGGCTATCGAAGCTGTCTCTGAACGCAGGATATTTTTTCCCAAGCTAAAAGGACGCACGAATGCACACGCATGCAACGCCTGTTTTTCTTCTTCGGAAAAACCTCCCTCCGGGCCAACCAAAAGGGCTGCAGGAGAGGATTTGAATACTGCTTCTGCCGGCAAGGCATCGCTACGCTCCATCGCAACATACAAAACACGTTTTGCATCCCACTGCGCTAATAGCTGCGTCAAAGAGACAAGGGATTTTAGTTCGGGCGGGGCGGTGCGCTCGCATTGCTGCGTGGCTTCGATTACATGCGCTTGCATACGCTCGACGTTTAACTGTCCCCCTTGCGTATAGCGCGTGGTGACCGGACAAATCGCCGCCACCCCCAATTCCGTGGCTTTCTCTACCGAGAACATCAAGCGCTCTTTGGATAATAGGGGCTGCACCAGCCAAACATCCTCCACCGGCTGGGGCGGGCGTTGTTGTTTCTGCAGACGCATTTCTTTTTCACTTTGCAGTACGCCGCTCCATTCTCCGGAAATGCCGTCAAAAAGGGTGACCGTATCCCCTGTTTTATAACGACATACTTTAAGATGGTGGCTTTGCTCTTTGGAGAGCGGGATTACCTTATCAACCGCAGGCGTGAAGCCAGGACAATAGAGACGGATCATGG
>CAYRRF010000019.1:0-2494 GCA_964426595.1 uncultured Bdellovibrionales bacterium
CCCTCCAAACGGAGGGCTTTTTGAATTTCGGTAGCGGAAAAAACGATCCGTTTAACGTTTCTTCCACTGTTTGCGGCGACGGGCTTTGCGAAGACCAGGCTTTTTACGCTCGACCTCACGGCTGTCGCGGGTCAGGAAGCCTTCGGCTTTCAGCGCCGGGCGCAAACCCGGTTCAAAGTTTGTCAAAGCGCGTGTCAGGCCATGACGCACGGCACCGGCCTGGCCGGAAGCGCCGCCACCGGCAACGGTGACAATCACATCAAACTCGGTATCACGCTTGACCAGCATCAAAGGCTGCATGATGACCATGCGCTGCGTCGGACGGGTGAAGAAGTTTTCAAACGTGCGACCATTGACGGTGATCTTGCCTTTACCGCGTTGCAGCCATACACGGGCTGTCGAGGTTTTACGACGGCCAGTTGCATAGGCGCGGCCGAACTTGTCCAGTTTTGGAACCGTCGGATCAACGGTCGTTGCCGTTTTCGCTTCCGTGGTCTTGGTGGACGAAGTGGCAGCCATGTCGGTTTTCAATGTGCTGAGGGATTTGGCGACTTTGCGCTCGATCTTTTCAACTTTGACTTCGGCTTTTGGCGCAGCTGTTTTTTTAGCGGCTGGCTTTTTGGCCTTGGTTTCGGTGTTCTCTGTATCGGTTTTCTTGGTAGCCACGATTAACCTCTCTTCACATTCTTCGCGTTTTTAGCAGCGAAATCGACTTTTACTGGTTGCTGGGCATCATGCTCGTGGGTTGCTTCGGCATAGACACGCAGCTTTTTGAATTGTTTTTCGCCCAGTTTGGTTTTCGGCATCATACGCTTGATGGCGTTTTCAACAACGCGTTCCGGATGCTTGCCGGTAATCAAGGCGCGCTGGCTGCGCTCTTTCAAACCGCCCGGAAAGCCGGTGTGCCAACGGAAAATTTCCTGATCCCATTTGTTGCCTGTCATGTGGATATGCTTGGCATTGATAACGATCACGAAATCGCCGCAATCGGCGTTCGGAGTGTAATTGGCTTTATGTTTGCCGCGCAGGAACTTGGCGACTTCTGCGGCCAGGCGGCCCAGAACGACGTCCTTCGCATCAAACAGAACCCAGTTCTTCTGGACCTGGTCCGAGCTGGGGAATTTGGTCATAGGGGTATGTTGCATTGTATCCTCGTTTTATATTAGGAGGCGTATTTATGGGGCTTTCTCCCTGTAAAGTCAAGAAAAAAAGAGAGGTATTATAATACCTCGTTTAAGGTCCTTTTGCAGGCCTCCGGGGGCCTGAGGGGTTATTTTGACCAAAACTTAACGGCTGGACCTCCAAAATAAGGGCCCTACCATTGTAACAGACCCGTATTTTTGACCCTTCCATGGCCCTTGATCCCGTCCAGCTTGACCTTAGTAAATCCGCCGATAGTCAGGAAAAATTCCGCACCAAGCGCCTGATCCCGTGGGAGCTGGCACCGCTGTTGTTCTATATCGCGGCGATGATCGGGGTGGGTCTGGCGATGCGCGGCATTGTGCTGGCCGATGCTTTGAAAAAAATCGAGTTTATTATCGCGGCCTGGCTGGTCGGTTTACTGGGATGCATGATTGCACTGTCCAGCTGGAAAATCCGAGCCATCAAGCAAGACAATGATTACCGTCGCGCCATTCTGGTATCGGTGCTGGAAGGGCAGAATAGTGCGAACCTGATTACCGATCGGCGCCAGCGTACGATTTACGCGAACACACGCTTTCAAAAGATTCTGCAAAACACCACCAGCCTGTCGGTAATGGAGCTGCCTTTTTATGTGGCCAGTGGCGACGATGAAGTCGCCGACAATTTACGCGCCTTTATCGATCAGGCCAAGGCGGGCCATGATGGCGAAATGGTTTTTCCTTTCCGCAACGGCGAACATACGGGCTGGTACCGTTTGAATGTGCGCGGTATTCCCGAGTGGCAAGGCTATACGCACTGGCAATTGGACGATATCAGTAAATCGTACGAAGAAAACCAGCGGCTGGGACGCGAACGCGTACGATTGACCGAGTTTCTCAATCACGCACCCGTCGGCTTTTTCTCGGTGGATGAACGCGGAGTGTTTGTCTTTGCAAATGACACCTTCATTGCATGGGTAGGAGCCGATGAAATTGAATTGTGCGACGGCACGCACACCTTGCACGAGATGCTGATTGATGTGCCCGGCGATATTCCACCCTATGCGATTAATGCAGCGTCATTGGAAAATCCCGTGCAGCGGGAAGAAGTACGCATGCGGGCCTTTGATGGGCGCGAGTTCCAGGCAGCTCTATCGCATACGATCTTGCGTGGACCCGATGGCGTGGTGCGTACCCGTTCGATTATCCGCGATTTGACACCGGAACGCGCATGGAAGACCGCCTTGAAACAATCCGAAGACCGTTTCCAGCGATTCTTCGAAGAAGCACCTTTAGGCATTGCGCTGATCGATAACCGCGGCACGCTGACCGAACCGGGCAAAAACAGTCCTTTTCGTGATCGATCGGTAGAA
>CAYRRF010000019.1:2504-10183 GCA_964426595.1 uncultured Bdellovibrionales bacterium
CCGCGGCAAGCTGACCGAATGCAACGAGGCCTTTAGTGCGATGGTCGAACGACCTTTGCACGAGCTCTTGGGCATGACATTGCTGGACATGGTCAATACCGACGACAAATCCAAAATTGAGTCCGTCATGGCGCGTATTCGCAGCGGGCAGCGTACTGACACGGCTCTGGAAGTATCCTTGCAGTCGAAATCCGGCCGCAATGTTATTGTTCAAATGTTCGCCAGCCCTTATATGGGTGAAAATGGCGTCGTCTTGCACTTTATCAACGTTACCGAGCGTAAAAACCTCGAGGCCCAATTCACACAAAGCCAGAAAATGCAGGCCGTCGGTCAATTGGCGGGGGGCATTGCGCACGACTTTAACAACCTTTTGACAGCCATGATCGGCTTTTGCGATCTGTTGCTGGTACGTCACCGCCCCGGCGACCCCAGCTTTGCTGATATCATGCAAGTCAAACAAAACGCTAACCGCGCGGCAAACCTTGTGCGCCAGCTTTTGGCCTTTTCACGGCAACAGACCTTGCAACCCAAAGTGATGGATGTCACCGAGATTATCACCGAAGTGTCGCATTTGTTGCGCCGTCTAATTGGCGCCGGGATTGACTTGAAGATTGTGCATGACCGTGATCTGGGTCTGATTAAAATCGATCAGGGCCAGATGGAACAGGTGCTGGTCAATCTGGCGGTCAATGCGCGCGACGCGATGGGGACGGGCGGCACATTGAGCATCAAGACGCGCAATTTCATGAACAAGGAAAAACGCCCGATGGTCGGCACCGACGAGATGCCCGCCGGGGAATGGGTGGTGATCGATGTTGTTGATACCGGCACAGGCATTCCGCCTGAAGTGCTGGCCCGCGTGTTCGATCCGTTCTTCTCGACCAAGCCGTTGGGGCAGGGAACGGGGTTGGGTCTGTCCACCGTCTATGGGATTATTCGCCAATCGGGCGGCTATGTCGGTGTAGACACACACGTCGGCCAAGGGACAACTTTTAGCATTTACCTGCCGCGGGTCTCTGGCGAGGCGGTTGCGCAAGTGCAGACCGTTACCAGCGCTGTAGAAACGGTCGAGGATTTGACGGGCTCATCCCGCATTCTGCTGGTCGAAGATGAGGACGCCGTGCGTTCCTTCTCGGTGCGGGCGTTGCAAAATAAAGGCTATGAAGTACATGAAGCCAATAGCGGCGATAATGCGCTGGAGATGTTACAGCGCGACAAGCCCAAGCTGGATCTGATGGTATCGGACGTGATGATGCCGGGCATGGACGGTATCGAGCTGAGCAAACATGTGCGCGAGATCTATCCCGGTTTAAAAATCATCTTCATGTCCGGCTATACCGAAGATAAATTCAAGGACGATATGGGTGTCGATATCCACTTCCTCGCCAAGCCGTTTACGCTGAAACAGCTGGCCGAGAAGGTAAAGGATGTATTGGAAGGGAAGTAACGATTAGCCTATCTTATATTGCTGGCATACTTTCAGAGTTTTTTGATGTACGCCGGCGGGGTTGTCCGGCATCAACGCCTCGACAAGAGAAATAAGTGATTTGCGATCTTCTGGCGTAGCTTTTTCTAGCATATCACGCACATTTTGGGCAACGGAATCCGACCACGTGTTGTAATCGCGTTCGCGCTGTCTTTCATCATCATCCGTCCAACCGGCCATCTACGCCAACCCTTTTTGCCCCATGGCCAAAAATTTCTCGGCGCGGCGGGCGCGTAACGTCGGCCCCGGCAGTTTGCCCAGATCGTCCAGTGCACTTTCAATGGCCAGACCGACACGGTGATAGGCTTCTTCTTTCGAACGGTGAGCACCGCCCATTGGTTCTTCGATGACGGTATCAATGACACCCAGTTCCGCCAGATCACGCGCAGTCAGGCGCAAGGCGATCGCGGCTTGTTTAGCGTACTCGGCACTGCGCCACAGGATGGACGCGCAACCCTCGGGCGAAATCACGGAATAGATGCTGTATTCCAGCATGAAAATACGGTCGGCCGCGGCGATTGCAATCGCACCGCCCGATCCGCCTTCGCCGATGATGGTTGAAACGATCGGCACTTGTGCGCCTAAAAACACATCGACACTGCGGGCAATGGCCTCGGATTGGCCGCGTTCTTCGGCTTCGACGCCGGGGAAGGCGCCCGCCGTATCCACAAACGTAATCACGGGCAGATTAAATTGTTCGGCCAACTTGACCAAGCGTTGCGCCTTGCGATAGCCGTCGGGTTTGGGCATGCCGAAATTGTGTTTGATACGGCTTTCCGTGTCGTGACCTTTTTCCTGGCCCATGACGACAACCGGACGATCCCGGAAACGGCCAATACCGCCGACCAATGCCGCATCCTCGGCGAACACACGATCGCCGGCCAGCGGCGTGAAATCCGTAATCAACGCCTTCACGTAGTCCAGACAATGCGGGCGCTCGGGATGGCGGGCCACCTGGACGATTTGTTCCGGCGAAATATCCTTGTAGGTCTGGCGTAACAGACGCTCGACCTTGGCTTGCAGGCGCGTGACCTCGGCGGCGATATTGATCGAGCTGTCACCGGACAAATGGCGCAATTCCAAAATCTTGCCTTCGAGTTCCAAAATCGGTTTTTCAAATTCTAGCATGTTTTTTTCCTTTGTCCGGCAAGTTTAGCAGTGCTAAGAGATGGTTTCAAGCATTCTCCATACGCGAATCCCCGGCCGAAGCGTAGCGCAGAGCCGGGGTCCATGCTTTAAAACAACCATTCTTTGGATAAATCCTTCCATTCTGGGTTAAGCGACTCAATGAGTTCTATTTTCCATGGGCGCAACCAACGCTTAACTCTTCTTTCTCTTAGTCCTGCTTCAGCGATTGTTTCGTGAGCTTCGACATAGACAAGCTTGTTCAAGCCATATTTTTTGACGTGCCGGGCAGCTGCGGGACTTAAATGATCTTCCAGTCGTCGAGACAGTGATGTTGTCATACCGATGTAGAGTGTGCCGTTCTTTTTATTGCTAAGAATGTAAACAACAGGCTGTTTTCGCTGATTCATCGTCACAACTTAACATGGAGGAGTTTCGGGTCAAGCTAGGGAGTATGGGTATAATAAGGGCCAGGCCCCGGCTCTACGCTACGCTTCGGCCGGGGATGCGAAAACGATAATACCCCCAAAAAACCAAGAGAGGGAGTGGTCGTTCAGACCCCAGCCCTCTCTCATTTTCGTCCAACCCAGAAGGACGAGCTTTATACGTGCCTAAATTAAATTATGCACGAACCTTGTTCTTGGTATTTGCATTGGCGCCAGCTTTGTTTTTGGCCAATGGGTGGTGCTCTTTGACCATCTCTTTCAAGCGGTCATTCAACAGATGTGTATAGATCTGTGTTGTAGCGATATCGGCGTGACCCAGCAATTTCTGGATCGAGCGCAAATCGGCACCTTTGCTGAGCAAATGTGTCGCGAATGCGTGACGCAGAACGTGTGGGCTTACGGCGCCTTCTGGCATACCGGCATCATCTCCCAGATCTTTCAGGATTTGAGCGAAACGCTGGCGGGTCAGGTGGCCTTTTTCCGATGTACGTGATGGGAACAACCACTTTTTCTGTACGGCTTCGCGGCCTGGCAGAATGTGCAGGTGGCGTACATCAATGTACGTGTTCAAAGCGCGGCGTGCCGGTTCCGACAGAGGCGTTACACGCTCTTTGCCGTTTTTGCCTTTGATGGTGATGCTGCGGCGGTCGGCCGAGATGGCGCTCAACGGCAAGCCCACCAGTTCCGAAACGCGCAAGCCGGTCGAGTACAGCACTTCCAGCAAAGCCAGAAGACGCTTGCCATCCGGACCTTTTTTCTTGTTGGCCGTAACGATCAGGTGGTTGACTTGATCTTCGGTCAATGTACGGGGCAGGGTGCGTACTTGTTTCGGGCTTTCGATCGCTTGGGTCGGGTCTTCTTTACGGACGCCTTCGCCAATCAGATATTGATAGTATTGACGCATCGCGCTGAGACGGCGGGCAACCGTACGGACAGCAACGAAATTGCCGCGCATACCTTTGTTTGCAAGCTTGCTCAGGTAGGACAGATAGTCACGCAGGTCATCGGTGCGTGCTTTGTCAATTGTAATGTTGCGTGTCTCAAGATATTTCGACACATCTGCCAAGTCGCGCTGATAAGCGAACACCGTGTTTTGAGCGGCGTTGCGTTCACCAGCCAAAGCGGCGAGAAAGCCATCGACCGTTGGGTGCTGTGGCTTTTGTGGTAATTTGGGTCTGCCTGGACGGGCCATTGTTAGTCTCCTGTGTGGGTTGGTTAGGTGTTAGGTGTTGATTCGAATTTTTTCATATCCCTTTAGCTCCTCATTTCATAACACGTATTGAAGAAGGATTTCAAGAGTTATTTTTTTGCGTGGACCGAAAAGGCCCTCTTGCGCAAAAATCTTTGCCATTTCAGCTAATTGATCGGCAGGCAAACGGTTCATTTGAGGGGTCGTTGCCAGCTGATTCAGGCCGGCGACAAGGGTTAATCCCCGTCCACCACGCTGTACAGATTCCTTAAGATAAGTCAAGGTGTTAGAGCCGGAGTCCTGACGTGTCGCTTTGACGTCCGCCAAGGCCAGTTTATTGTCCGAATCATAGGCCCTTAACAGGGCCAGAGCCCCTTTAATACGTTTGTCCGCCCCACCGCCGAAACGGCGCTTGACGGCTTCTTTCCAGCTTTGCTGGGCATCGACGGACCAGGGTTTTTCCTCTTCCAGAGCCTCGATAATCGCCACCGAGTCGTTTTCCAGATGGGCCGAGTCGTAATAAATCTTGGCGGAGTCGGCGCGTCCCGTCGCCATCATCAATCCATAGCCATACGGGGCAAACCATTTAATGCGGTCGGGTTGAAGCGTCAGCTTGTCGACAATCCAGCCATACACATGGGACTTCACATTTGTGTGCGGATGCAATGAATCGATGGCTGCCTGAACCACTTTGGCGCGGGCATTTCCTTCAAAGGTGAAACGGGCGGCGGCATACAAGTCCGATTGCGGCTGGCCGGCATCGGCATCAATTCCGGCAACAATGGTCGGGACAACACTGTCTTCGCCATGTTTGGCTTCATAGAGTTTGCGCAAACGATCCCAGCCGACCGTGCCCATATCGGCACCGCGGGAGGCAGCCGACAAACGCACACCCAGAGGCACATGCGCATTTTGAGCAATCGCCGCCAGTTCCATGCCATCGGCTTTACGCAAGGCTTCGTTGGTCAGGGTGGCGCCGCGCGCTAATAATAATGTACGCCACAGCGGGGGGATATCCGCTTTGATGGCGCCACTGCCTGTCTCGCTCATCATACCATAGACAGCTTCAAAACCATCGCCTGCTTTGCCAGCGATTTGCGTGTGTAACTCTTCGGCGCGATCGTTCTGTTTAAAGTAACGGGCGCATAAGGCCGCATTCTGAGTCCATGCATCGCTTTTAAGTTGTTGCGCGGCCATCATGACTTCTAAGCACGCACCATCTGCAGAGCCGGCCAGCGCCAGAGAGTCCACCGCTTCGGTAACAATTTTTTCTGGAACAGGATGTTTGAGTGCTGCTTGTTGATAGAGACGAATAGCCTCGTCAAAAAAGCCCAAACGATTCAGCAGGTGCAAGCGCTCGGCCATTAAATCTGTTTGTTCCACGGCATTGGCGCGCAAATCCGAAAAATCGCTCAATAAAACGTCGCGCCATACGGCCCGCAAGGCCGGCGAGCCGCTAATACCCTTGAATTTCTTCATTTCCGCCAACAGATCGCTGGCGCGTACGGTCGCCCAACGCTCGGTCGAGTCATAGCGCTCGTAGCCGGGAATAATGGTCACACCTAACAGGTTGTTCGGTGTACTTGGTGCCGACGTATAGGCCGCACCGACAAAGTCGGTTGCATTGGCGCGCGCCATCGCTGGGGAAAAAAGAAGGAGGGCCGACACCGCATAAAGTGTATTACGTAAGGTGCGGGCAAAGACAACGGGTTTCATCAGCGGAAAAACCGATCTATGGGGACGGGTTTTGAAACGGCATGGGTCGGTGCGGGAACCGACGATAGAGCGAGGTAGGAGATTCCTCCCGCGATAAGCAACACAAGTGATAACAGTACAAACTTCGCCATATGTGTGTCACGTAAAGTAATTACAAAACAAACCAGTCTTAGCAGTTTTTATAAAGTCTGCAAGCACTAAAATACGGCCTGCATACCCCGTGACACTGCTTTTCTTTTGCGCGCGGCTGAGCTAGCATGAATCATACAATATTTGACGTAGGAATATAATAATGTTACTCACCGGCCTGACTGTTATGTTGCTTTTGGCCCTTTCGGCCTTTTTCTCGATGGCCGAAACCGCGCTGACCAGCGTCTCGCGTCCAAAGATTCTGGGGCTGAGCCAGGAAGGGCACAAGCGCGCACTGGTTGTCAAATATCTGCTCGACAAGCAAGAACGCCTCATCAGTACACTGCTTTTGGGCAATAACCTGATCAATATTCTGGCGTCGGCCATTACGACCGAATTCATGTTGGACATGTTCGGCAAAAAAGGGATTGCCTTTGCCACCGGGGTCATGACGGTCCTGGTGCTGGTATTCGCCGAGGTCTTGCCTAAATCCTACGCCTTGCATCAATCGGACAAAGTGTCACTGGCGATTGCTCCGGTTGTACGCTTTTTATATTGGGTCCTGTTACCCATCAACATCATTATATCCTACATTGTGCGTTATATTGCCAAATTATTCCGTGTGGATTTCGGGCATATGGCCTATGCGATCAGCGCGGAAGAATTGCGCGGGGCCATTGAAATGCACCGCAGTATGCACCCCGACGAGGAAATCACCAGCGAGCGCCAGATGCTGCATTCCGTCTTAGATCTGGGGGATGTGACCGTTGAAAAAGTCATGACACACCGCAAAGACATTGAAATGCTGGATGCCAGTCTGCCCACCGATGAAATGGTCGACAAAGCCTTGCTGTGCCCCTATACGCGTATCCCCCTCTATCAGGATCAGCCGGAAAACGTCGTCGGTGTGTTGCATACACAATTATTGGCGCGACAATTGCACCGTGCGCGCACCGAGAATGTTGCCATCGACTTGACAGCCTCGATTTCGGAACCGTGGTTTGTTCCCGAGACCACGACATTGCTGGAACAGTTACAGGCCTTTCGCGAACGCAAAGAACAATTCGCTTTGGTGGTAGACGAATACGGCGTGCTGTTGGGTCTGGTTACGCGGGAAGATATTCTTGAAGAGATTGTCGGCAACATGGATGATAGTCTGTCCGCTGCACCTTTGACGGCGACATCGGATCACTCCAAACCGGCAAGCGTCGTTGTCGACGGGCGCACGACCATTCGCGAATTGAATCGCGAGTATGACTGGAGCTTGCCGGATGAAGAATATGCGACGGTGGCAGGGCTGGTATTGTATGAGGCACGCGCCTTGCCCGAAGTCGGACAAAGCTTTACCTTCTATCATTTCCGCTTTGATATTCTGGCGCGTCAACGCAACCAGATTACCAGCGTGCGCGTAACTAAGTTAGAATCTGAAGACCCGCTACCAGGGCAGCGGCTATAAGTCCCCCGACCAAATCGTCGCACATCACGCCCCAGGCGCCTTTGATGTTTTTATCGCACCAGTTGATTGGCCAGGGCTTGAGACTGCCCAGGACACAAAACATGATAAACCCAAACAGAACAAGAGACACAT
>CAYRRF010000019.1:10193-14130 GCA_964426595.1 uncultured Bdellovibrionales bacterium
CGGGTATTGTAAGAAACAGCAGGGCCATGCCGAGGACTTCATCAATGACAACTTCGGAAGGATCTTGTGTTGTGCTGTGCTGCAGGTAAATGGCCACGCATCGTGTGCCGATGATTGCCACGACAACAGCAAACAGCGCGACACCTGCGATACCGCCATAGGCTTTGATTGCCCAACAAATGGGCAGGGCCGCCAGACTGCCCCAACTTCCCGATGCCGGGCGGATACGCCCCGAATGGAACCATGTGGCTATTATATAGAAAAAAGAAGTGGGGCGGAGGCCTGCAGGAAGGGGACGAAGTCTAAAAATCATGCCGCGAGTGTGGTTATTTTAGGTACTGACGTCAAGATTTAATAATCAGGCGTGGCGGTAGCCTTGGCACGAGCTTCTATCAACGCACTAACTTTCTCTAATTGAAAGGCGCGTTGATTATTCCGAAATTCGTTTAACTTCTCCACATACTCGCGTGTAAATTCCGCTGTAAGACAAGCTAAGTCGTTATTTTCTAGTATTTTTACTTTTCTATCCGCTTCTTGAATTTCTTCATCAATCGGTTGTGGCGTTTGCATACCCGTGCCATTTAAATCAGCTCTTATTTGCTCCAGATCAGTAGTGGAATAAAAACCATGACTGTTAGGAAGTGCTAAATCAACGGTCACAGCGATGAGCTTGCCCGTAGGATCTTTTTGAGGAAATTTTTGCATCAGCATGTCATTATTAAGGGCTATGCGTTGATCCGACGTCAGGTCTTTTGGTGATTTGTAGATTGTAAATACCGTATTCAAGGTTCTCTTTTGGATTTCCGTGATGGTGTCGCTCATGGGTGATCTCCTTAATTATTAAGAATATTAAGGATTATACTTAATGCAAAAGCTATGTCAAGGCGTAATTTATAGCATATTTAAACAAAAACTGTTTCCTTTTTGCAGCACTGTGGTAAAAGAGTAACAGATGAATCAGTTACCCATCTCCCCCGCGGAATTATCGAGCACGGCTGACCCGTCACAGGAAGTCGGTTTAGCTGGGCTCATTGAACAACGCCTCACGCGCTATGTGCATGCCGAGCGTCAGATCCTGCCATCGCATTTGTATGATCGTGTGCTGCAAGAAGTCGAGCGCCCCTTGTTGCGCGTAGTGTTGAATCTCACCGAAGGCAACAAACTAAAAGCCGCGCGCATCTTAGGCCTCAACCGCAACACCTTGCTGAAAAAATTACGCCAGCACGGTTTAGTCGACGCCGAACAAAAATCCACCGCCAAAGCGCACCGACGGAAAACGGCATGACGTCGCATATCTTGCCCCTGCCGCGCCGTTTTTTAGCGTTTTTCCGCGCGCTTTATTCGCGAGAAAAATGGTTGAACAGTTTTGGTCTGGCGATTGTTCTGGTGTCATTGCTGACCGGTACGGTGACTTATGCGCTGGTAAGCGAGAAAACATTTTTGATCAATCGCTCCAGTCATCTGTATCATCTTATTATTTTAGATGTCATGTTGCTGGTCGCGTTGGCCTGTGTGGTCGGCTGGCGTACATGGCGCGTCTGGAAGCGCAGCCGGCAAAAACTGGCGGGGGCGTTGCTGCACGTGCAGTTGACGGCGGCCTTTTCAATGTTGGCGGCGATTCCCGCGATTCTGGTGGCTATTTTTGCTGTCGCCTTCGTTCATATCAGTATGCAGGCCTGGTTCGGGCCGCAGATTCACACAGCGGTGACGGAATCGCAAGCGATTGCGCAATCCTATCTACAAGAGCACCAGCAAAATATTCGCGCCGACATGTTGGCGATGGCTGGCGATTTGAACCGCGAGTCGGTCCGCCTGAACAGCAATCCACGGTTCTTGCAAGAGTATTTCAAGACGCAAGCCTATCTGCGCAACCTGTCGGAAGCCTTGCTGGTGGACTCGTCCGGCGACGTGATCGCGCGCGCCGGTATTTCTTTGAGTATCGAGCTTCTCCCACCGGACTTTACCGAAATGCTCAAGCGGGCCGAGAAGGGCGAGCCGGTGTTATTTGTCGGCGAAAACGGTGACCGCGTACGTGCATTGGTCAAGCTGGACAATCTGATTGATACCTATTTGTTCGTAGGCCGTATTGTCGATGAAAAAGTGTTGACCCATGTTACCATGACCAAAAATGCAGCCGATGCCTATGCGGATTTAGAAGCCAAGCAGGCAAAACTCAAGCTGACCATGACGTTGATTTTTGCGCTGGTGGCATTGATGTTGCTATTGGTCGCTGTATGGGCGGGTTTAACTTTGGCCGAACGCATTATCAGCCCGGTTTCACGCTTGATCCAGGCCTCTGAACGCGTGCGGGCAGGGGATTTGAATACGCGTGTGGATGAAGAACGGTCGGATAATGAAATAGGGACTCTGGCCCGCGCCTTTAATAAGATGATTGACCAGCTGGGATCTCAGCGGCGCGATCTTTTGAATGCAAACCGCTTGCTCGACGAGCGCCGCCGCTTCAGTGAAACGGTATTGGCCGGGGTAAATGCCGGGATCTTAGGCTTGGATGCGCAAGGCGTCATTCAAATCGTCAACACGTCGGCGGAAAAACTTTTGCGGCAGACCAGCACGACCCTGCAGGGACAAAAATTGATGGATATCTGTCCGGAAATGGAAACCATACGCCGGGTCTTGCGCAGTAAATCGATGCGGAATATCGAGACGCCGATTGAAGTCGAACACAGCACGGGTGAAGTCTCGCACTGGATCGTGCGTATGACCGCCGAGATGCAAGACGATACGATCCGCGGGTATGTGGCAACATTCGATGATCTGTCACCTCTTATCGATGCCCAGCGCAAAGCCGCCTGGGCGGATGTGGCGCGTCGTGTGGCGCATGAAATTAAAAATCCGCTGACACCTATTCAGTTGTCCGCCGAACGTTTGCGCAAACGCTACAGCAAGCAAATCACCGAAGATGTCGAGACATTCGACTCGTGTACCAATACGATCATCCGCCATGTAGATGATATTCGCCGCATGGTCGACGAGTTCAGCGCGTTTGCACGCATGCCGACAGCGAACAAGCAAAATGAAAATCTGGTCACGATCTGTCAACAGGTCATTGTATTATTCCAGCAAGCGCATGGCCAGGTTCGCTTTATTTTCGACCGGCCGGAAAAACCGGTCAATCTCGCCGTGGATCGCCAGCAAATCTCGCAAGCTTTGACCAATGTCATTAAAAACGCCTATGAAGCTATCGGCGACAAAGAGGGCGGTGAAGTGCGTCTGACGGTATCGGAAACGGACAAAGATGTCCGCCTGAGTGTCAGTGATAACGGCTGCGGCTGGCCCGCGGAATTGCTGCCCCGTCTGACCGATCCCTATGTAACGACAAAAGCCAGCGGTACCGGCTTAGGTTTGGCCATTGTCGCTAAAATCGTCGAAGACCATCACGGTCATCTGGAATTCAAAAACAACAGCCCGCACGGCGCGGTTGTACATTTAATACTACCCAAGACAGGAGAAACTCGAAATGGCTGAAGATATTTTAATCGTTGACGACGAACAGGATATTCGCGCGTTAGTCAGCGGCGTGTTGGAAGATGAAAAATTCCACACACGGCAGGCCGCCACGACCCAGGCTGCGTTGGAAGAAATTCTGACGCGGGCACCGAACCTGATGATCCTGGATATCTGGCTCGAGGGCAGTCAGGAAGACGGCATCATGTTCCTCAAACGCGTCAAGCAAACTTATCCTGACTTGCCGATCGTCATGATCAGCGGTCACGGAACGATTGAAACCGCGATCCAGGCAATTCAACTGGGCGCGTATGATTTCATCGAGAAACCCTTTAAATCCGACCGTTTGATTTTGCCCGCAAAACTGATCCGGCACAGCTATTGAACTTTATCCAAAATGAACATCCCCAGACTATTGCCTTGATTATGTCTTATTTGCAACCGGATCAAGCGGGGGCAATCCTGTCTGGGC
>CAYRRF010000019.1:14140-16401 GCA_964426595.1 uncultured Bdellovibrionales bacterium
CGACCGTTTGATTTTGACGGTACAGCGTGCACTGGAAGACAGCCGCCTGCGCCGCGAAAACTCGGAGTTGCGTCGTCGCTCGGGTGCCACAAGCACCATGATTGGCCACTCGGTGCCCTTAAAAACCTTGCAGGACTCGCTGGAAAAAGCTGCGACGACCAATAGCCGTTTGCTGCTGACAGGTCCCGCGGGTTCGGGCAAAGAAGTCGCCGCGCGCTTCGTACATGCACACTCCAAACGTGCCGACCAGAATTTTGTTGTCGTAAACTGTGCAACTTTACGCGCACAAGATCTGGAGATGGAATTATTCGGCTGGGAGGAGCGCGGACCGGCCGGCGAACGTAAAATCGGCTTATTGGAACAAGCACATGGTGGTACGTTGTTGCTGGATGAAATTGCAGATATGCCACTTGATACACAAGCCAAAATGGTGCGTGTTTTACAAGATCAGCGTTTCGAGCGTCTTGGATCGCATCGTCCTATTGAAGTGGACGTGCGCTTTATCACAACAAGCAACCGAGATCTAAAACAGTTGATTGATGCCGGGCGCATGCGTCAGGATTTGTATTACCGTCTGAATGTCGTTCCGGTGCACGTCCCGTCCTTGCACGAACGTGTCGAAGACATCCCTGCATTGGCTGAATATTTTATCGAGCAAATTGCCACCAGCGCTGGATTTAAAACACGTAAACTGGGATCGGATGCCATGGCTGTTTTGCAAGCCTATAGCTGGCCAGGAAACATTCGCCAACTGCGTAACTTGATCGAATGGTTGCTGATCATGTTACCGGCACAAGATGGTTATGATATGATACGTGCTCAGGATTTGCCTGTCGAATTCCGTAACTCGGGCCCTGCGGTGACGCATCTGAATCGCGCCGACGAGATGATGCAGCTGCCCTTGCGGGAAGCGCGCGAGATTTTCGAACGCGAATATCTACTGGCACAAATTGCGCGTTTTGGTGGCAACATCTCGCGCACAGCGGCTTTCGTCGAGATGGAGCGCTCGGCTTTGCACCGTAAACTGAAGCTTTTGGATATTACCGGCACGAAAGGTGAGGAAGACATAGCAGCCTAAAGGGAGGGGCTTCTTTTCTCCGCTGCTTCGTGGCACACTAACGATAAAGAGGTTATAATATGCCTGAAAAAAATGATAAATCACAAAACGTTCAGGACGTTTTCCTGAACACGCTGCGTAAAACAAAAAATCCTGTGACAATTTTCCTTGTAAATGGTGTCAAGTTACAAGGAATTGTAACTTGGTTTGATAATTTCTCGATCCTGCTGCGCCGGGACAATCTGTCGCAACTTGTCTATAAACACGCTGTCTCTACGATCATGCCGACCAATCCGCTGCAAATGTTTGGTCAGGAAACGGATAGCGACACAACGTCCGAATAATTCGTGCGTACGCTTGTTTTACAACCTCACTTCGTCATTAAAAAAAGTGACACGGAAGTAATACGCCCGATTGTGTGTGATTTTGAGGAAGCACTAGCCCTTACCAAAGCTATCGCTCTTGAAAACGCGCATGCCGAGATCATACCTGTCCGAGCGATCAGTCCCGCCACGTTTTTCGGCAAGGGAACGGTCGAGCGCTTAGCAACGCTTATAGATGAAAAGACCATTGCATTAGCCTTTGTAAATGGTGCGCTGACGCCGGTACAACAGCGCAATCTGGAACGTATTTGGAAAGTAAAAGTCATCGACCGTCAGGGCCTGATTTTAGAAATTTTCAGCGCGCGCGCCAAAACTCGTGAAGGCAAGTTGCAAGTCGAGCTGGCAGCACTGACCTACCAACGATCGCGTCTGGTTAAAGCTTGGAGCCACTTGGAACGCCAGCGTGGCGGTCTTGGAAAAACCGGAGGACCTGGTGAAACCCAGAAGGAATTGGATCGCCGTATCATTGACGATAAAATCAAAGCAATTAAAAAAGAACTCGAACAGGTGGTGCGTAACCGCGCCGTACAGCGTTCCGCACGCGAGCGCGTGCCGTTTCCGGTCGTTGCGCTGGTGGGCTATACCAATGCTGGAAAATCAACGCTTTTTAATACGCTTACCGATGAAACAGTGTTCGCAAAAGATTTGCTGTTTGCGACATTAGATACGACTTTGCGCGCTTTAAAAATGCCTTCAGGTCGAACCATTATTCTTTCCGATACGGTTGGATTCATTTCACAGCTACCAACAGACCTGATTGCGGCCTTTCGCGCAACATTGGAAGAGACCGTGCACGCCGATATTATTTTGCATGTGCGGGA
>CAYRRF010000019.1:16411-18731 GCA_964426595.1 uncultured Bdellovibrionales bacterium
ACATTGCCTCTGCTAATACACAAGCCGAACGCAACGATGTTTTGGCGACATTAGAACGTATGCATTTGGACCCGACGACCCCTGTTTGGGAAGTGTGGAACAAAATCGATCTGCTGCCACCCGAAAATCGGCAGGAAATGTTGGCCCAGTCGCGCCCTGATGCGGTGGCGGTTTCCGCCCTGACAGGTGAAGGATTACAAACACTTAAATACCGTATTGACGATTTATTAGCCAGCCATGATGTAGAACGGGATATCGTACTGAACTCGACCGAGGGCGAGGCTTTGGCGTGGCTTTATCGACATGTTCATGTGTTGGAACGGCATGATGAAGGAGCGACCATCCACCTGCGTGCTCGTTTAAGTTTGGCCAAACTTGGACAATTCAATCATCATTTTGCCAAGGCTATCGCGTGAAATATAATTTTGAATCCTTCCAACAACCGATAGACACTCTGATACGCCGTGTATCGCGCGAGTTATTGCTTCCTGCTTTTGAAAAGGGCATCAGCGCCGATATGATTGACTATAAGGATGATAAAAGCATTGTAACAAGCGTTGATATCGAAGCACAAAGAATTTTTGAAAATGAATTAAAAAAGATTATTCCTGAAAGCTGCGTTATCGGCGAAGAAAACAGCGATTTAAAGCCTACCGCAGATACTTTTAAAACCAGTGAATATGCCTGGATTGTCGATGCGGTTGACGGTACGCATCATTTTGTAGCGCAAAATCCCGCTTTCACGACAATGGTGTGCCTGTGCTATAAGCAGAAACCGCTTTATGGTTGGGTGTATTTACCCACCGAAGACCGTATGTTTGCCGGCGGTACGGGTGTTGGAGTATTTGATAACGGCAAAAAATTAAAACAGGAGCTGGACCCTCAGCCGTTGCACGAATTGGTCGGATCTCTAAGCCCCGACGCTTTTTGCTTATTTGAAAAAGGTGTGATCGAAAATTGCAAAAAATTCGCCGGACTCAAGCGTCATCTTTGCGCGGGTTACAAATTCGCTGGCCTGTTGACCAACGCTCTGGATTTTGCCGCTTTTGGCCGTGCCGCCCCGTGGGATCTGGCAGCGGGCTTTGTATTGCTAGAAGAAAAGGGTGGACATGCGGCCACCTGGCACAATACACCACTGGATTTGTATACGATCTGGCAGCACAAACGCGAATGGTATCTTGCTACCAGCCGTTTGGACCAGTGGCAAGACATTCATGGCGGCATCTTTGAGGGCGTCACGCCGCCCGGCGTTGCTGTGTCTGGTATGCTCGATCTTCTATTAAACCCGAAAGTTTCATAGCGCGGATCATGCGCGTAACACCGATACCACCGCCATAGCGCGGAAAAAATTCATGCGCTAGGAATTCCTTCATTTCCTGCTCAACCCGCTCTTTGCTGAATTTATCGTATAAAATACCTGCATACATGCCGTCGCTGATCGTCTGGGACAGATGGCGCATTTCCTCGACGTGGGGACTACGCTCGGCCGAACCGATTGTTTCCATGCCGTGGAGGATCACGTCGATCTTGCGTGCCGTCTCGCCATTTTTCCGCATATTCCAGAACGGGCTGGTATATTGCGGGAAGTTCTTCAGAAAGAACACCGGACCAAAGTCTTTGGCAATCTGGCCTTCAATCTCGCCGGTAATATCGTCGGTCTGGTAGTGGCGGCAGGCATCCAGATAATCCATCTGCGCAAAGCCGCGGCGCGCCCCAAAGCCTAAATACTCCAGTAAATCTTCTTCCAGCACCTGCAAATCTTCCAGTGTGCCATGGCTTTCAAACTCGAACATCGGAAAGACCAGCTCGTGGCGCCCCGACACGGGTTTGGGTTCCTGGCGATAGCTGGTGGACAGGCAGAACACTCCCGGCAATTCCGGCTTGGTCAGTAATTCATACTCCAGCCACATCTGGCCTGTCTGCGGCAGCGGCCAGCGCTTGCCCGCATAGTCAAAGCTGGCAATGGTTTTCGGGTCTTCACATGCGGCCAGAATGCTCAGGCGGCTTTGGGTGTGGACTTCGATAAAGCCGCGGCTTTCAAAAAATTTCCGCAGAGGGGAAACGCAGGCATGAAAGTCACGGGGATCGATCAGTGTGCAGCTCATGGGTAGCTCCTTTCAGGATTTTGGACAAAAAAAATTCCGCCACAGGCGGAACGGGAGGGGGATAAAAAAAAGGAGGGCTTTGGCCCTCCGTATGCGACGCAGGGCAGTAAAGGTGGCGCAAGACGGTCACTACATACTGGCATCGAAGACCGTATAGTCTGCCTAAAGATCGATTCGGTCAAGATTCATAAAGCAATATCTCCTTAACCTTTCTG
>CAYRRF010000020.1:0-5924 GCA_964426595.1 uncultured Bdellovibrionales bacterium
ACAATCAGGGCGCGCTGGCCTTTGCCAATAGGCGCAACGATCTCAATGATACGCTGGGTAAATTTTTTCTTGGTCGGATCTTCGATTTCCAGTTTGAGCTTTTTGTTTGGATACAGCGGGGTCAGGTTATCGAAGTTGATACGGTGTTTCAAATTATCCGCCGGTTCAAAGTTAACTTTATTCAATTTGATCAGCGCGAAATAGCGTTCGTTGTCTTTGGGCCCACGAATTTCCCCTTCCAGCGTATCGCCCGTACGCAACGCCAGCTTGCGGATCGTTTGCGGCGGTACGTAAATATCATCTGCCCCCGGCAGATAGTTTTCCTCGGGGCTGCGCAGAAAGCCGAAGCCGTCCGGCAGAACTTCTAATACACCCTCGCCTGTAATCGCCTGTCCGTCTTCCGCCAGTTTTTTCAGGACAGCAAAAAGAATATCCTGCTTGCGCAAGGCGGCGGCGTCTTCAATCCCCAGTTTTTCCGCAAATAAAACAAGTTCAGCGGGGGATTTGGATTTTAATTCGTGCAGATGCATACTAGGGTGTCTCGGGAAAGGTAGCGCTTGGACAACAAGGCCCCAAAGGGCGGCCAGGCGACAGAGGTGTGGTGAAGAAAAAGAAACGCACCTAAGAACAAGGGCGTAGCCTTGGTAATAATAAATTGTTCTGGTTTTGTCAAAGAAAAAGAAGCCGTTTTGTGAAAGAAGGAGCCACAATCTTTTCCCGATAGAATAAAAGGGTTGTTGTGGTAGATGCCGTGAGTCCTGGGGATAAGGTTGTCCACAGGCTTAATCACAGGCGGTTGTGGATAGTATTATTTATATTTATCAATGTGTTATGTGGTATCTCTAGCGCGGGAGCCGAAAACACCTTTCTCGATCGGAAGGCAGGGCTGTGGAAAAGATAATTTTGTTGCACCACAATAAAGAATGCCCCATAGTTAAGCTTCGATCCCACACGTAAAGGACCGTCCGCATGTATAACCACCCCTGGGAAGAGATTGATCCCGAGAAGATGCCCCGACTGGTGGCAGAAATTAACCGAAGCCTCAAAGACCGCCAATTTGATCCCAACACCACGATTGGCCGCCGTCAGGAGCTATCTTGGTATGCGGAATTTGCCTTTTTAGAGCTGGTAGACACCGGCACCTCGGACCCAACCTTTATCCGCCGTGTGATTTACCGCCCCGAAGATTTTTATATTTTGAACTGGACCAATGGTCCCATTTATACAGCGAATGACAAAGCCCCCATCATTATCAATACAGACAATGTCGGCGACTATATCAAATTCTTCTTCAACTACGTGAAGGGCCGTCATGGCCGCTTCGTCATCATCGACAACGTGGATGAAATTGCGTGGGAAGGAAGCGTTCCCGCTAAAGGCAAAGAGGCGGTGGCCAAAATTATCAAGCCCGTAACCGTTTCCAGCGTGGAAGATAATGGCAAAATCACGCTGCTGGCCTATATGGTTTTCAAGGATTCGCTGTTCCGCGCCAATGTACATGTCGAGCGCGACGGCATGGTTTCCCTATCGGACGAAGCGCTTGTTATCGAGGGCATGCCGATCATCGAAGACGTTGTTCCGGATGAAGGCTAATCCTTTTTTTGCGGCAACAGTTGCTCTTGCATTTTTTCTATCTGGCTGCGCGGGGTTAAATCTTCCGACCACGCCACAAGAGCCGCGCGAAGCTTTTTACACAGCCGCTACTTTTGCGCAGCTTCCCGGATGGGGCGAAGACGCGCTGCAGGATTTTTCGCCCGCGCTTCTTCGTTCTTGTGAAACGCTTTTAAAACGCGATGACGCAGCAACTGTTGCTCCCACCACGGTCGGGGGGCGTGTTGCTGACTGGCGCGCGCCGTGTCATGCGGTACAAAATGCAACACCCGCCGCCTTGCGCACAACAATCGAACAGTATTTTATCCCGTTTCGTGTAACGGCCCCCGGGCAGGAAAGCGGGCTTTTTACCGGGTATTTCGAAAAGGAATTGCGCGGCTCGCTGACAAAAACCGCGCGCTATAACGTGCCGCTGTATACGCGCCCGCCCGAGCTGGTGACGGTGGATTTAGGTTTGTTCCGGCCCAAGCTGAAAGGCGAGCGCATTGCCGGCAAAGTTGAAAATGGCAACCTCCTTCCGTTTGCGGATCGTGCGGCGATCGACGCGGGCGCGCTGGCAGGGCGGCACCTGGAGTTGGCGTGGGTGGATGATGCCGATGCGGCCTTCTTTTTGCATGTGCAAGGATCGGGGCGTGTGACACTAGAAAACGGTCAGGTCTTGCGTATCGGATATGACGGGCAAAACGGCCACGTGTATTACGCGATCGGCAAGGAGCTGGTTGCGCGCGGCGAACTGACGCCCGAAACCATAAGCCTGCAGACAATTAATGCATGGCTCAAAGCACACCCTTCGGAGGCCGCCAGTATACGCGCCAAAAACCCTTCTTATATTTTCTTCAAAACACTCGACGGCGAAGGGCCGATTGGTGCGCAAGGAATTGCATTGACGCCCGCACGCAGCCTAGCCGTAGATCCGCGCTTTACACCGTATGGTGCGCCTGTATGGCTGGTGCTGGGCGATAACAAGCCGATGCATCGTCTGGTCGTGGCGCAGGATACAGGCGGCGCCATTCGCGGCCCCGTGCGCGGAGACTTTTTCTGGGGTGCGGGGAATTGGGCCGAAACCAATGCCGGCGACATGAAAGCGACCGGTCAAATGTGGGTGTTATTGCCCCGCACGTTGAGCGGCAATAAACACGTGGTGCTGCCACAATGAGCCACGCCCATCACACACACGCAACACCCGCTCTTTCCCAGCGTCCGCGTGTCAGCTTTCACCGTTCTTTTGCAGCGGCAATCCTTCTTAATAGCGCGTTTATTGTCCTGGAAATTTTTTACGGGCTGTGGGCCCATTCATTGGCGCTGCTGGCGGATGCCGCGCATAATTTAGGCGATGTTTTAAGTCTGGGTGTGGCCTGGGCGGGCTATCGGCTGGCGTTTCACAAGCCGAATGCGCGTTATACCTATGGTTTTGGGCGTGTATCGATTTACGCGACTTTCTTTAATGGCATCAGCCTGATCGTGACGTCTTTGTGGATTTTATACGAAGCTTTCTTACGTTTTGAGAATCCACAACTGCCCAACACGCTTGTTGTCGGACTGGTTGCAACCATTGGTATTGCGATCAATGGCCTGTCCGCTTACGTGTTGATGCGCGATCAGGAGGATGTGAATATTCGCGGCGCTATGCTGCATATGCTGGCTGATGCCGGCGTGTCGGCGGGCGTTGTTGTAGCGGCAATTTTAATTGCGCTGACCGGATGGTTGTGGCTGGACTCGGCCACCTCCACCGTGATTGCGCTGGTTATTCTATGGTCGTCGTGGCCGATTTTACACGAAGGCACGAACCTGTCCCTGGATGCCGTACCCGAGCAAATTGATCGCACGGCCATTCACGAGGCGCTGTTGAAAGACCCGGCCGTCGCCGAGGTGCATGACCTGCATATCTGGGGCTTGAGCACGCGCAAAACAGCCCTGTCCGCGCATATTGCCATTAAGCCCGGCGTCGAGCATGAAGAGGCGGTGCGCCGTCTGCATAAAGATCTTAAAGACACGTTTCGCATCACCCATGTGACGATACAGGTCGAGCGCGACCATGGCCGCTGCGTCGATGAGCATGAGCTAACGGATTAGCGGGCGCTCTTAGGCCTAATTCTTATGGACAATAAGGGGTTGGGGCTGTAGTATAGGCGCATGAAAATGCCCGAACCATCCAACCCAAAAGACGCAAAAGAACTCTTGTTCAAGACGTTCTACGGCACGCAGTTTGTAAGGCTTTTTAAAAATCCCGCCGCCCTGATAAATAAATTAATCGAGAGCCCGCTTTCTAAATTACAAAACAAAAAGAAAAGCATCATTCAAGGAGATGTATATGGGCTATTAAATGGCGAAAAACCAATGAGCGATGATTTCGTTAGCTCACTAAAAGCACTTGTGGTAGATAAATTATCGACGGCGACGGATGTTGATGCCAACGCAGTTTCGACCAACATTATAATGGCGCTTCAGGAAAAAAGGTGTATACAGCGTCGTGTAACGCCGGAAACAGCTACGCGTCAGCCCGCACCCATCATGGTGCCAGCGTTGAGTAGGTACAATGAAACGATGCGCTTTACTGATAATGCCTATGTGATTGCTAAGCACCCACTAGAGTTCTTGGATCGCCCAAACAAAACGGTACAAGAAATGATTAACATGCATACGCGCATTTTATCACGCTACGGCGACGAAAAGAGCACGAAAGCAGAAGGCGCGCCCGAACTGTTTTATTTTTTGCCGGAGAGGGGCAATGGGGCAGATCTTTGGAAAAGAATCGTGTGGCGATTGAAAGAATACGCCTCGCGGGATTCGGATGCGCTGCAGCGCATGGCCCTTTATTCCGGGAATAAGGATTCAGTGACCAAAAGAGCGGGCGACATCGTTGTTGAGCATTTGCAAAAATGTAATGAGGAGGGGTATATACGCGTTTTTGACGACTTGGGCGCTGGCGGATATTTCATTACGGACCATGTTGTCTGTAACCCCGGAGACATGACGCGTATGGATATGTTCTATTACAAGGATTTGGAAGAACACAAGTTGTCCGAGTTTGGCTGGAAAGATAGATGGTATTGGAATGAGATTGTTTTAGAAAAAATCCTGAGGGATACGGTTTCGGGCAAAAACGAAGTTTCCTGCAAGGATGTTTTTGGTCCTCATCCACAGTAAGAGCTTGATATCAGTATGGATTTTTGATCCCAAGACTTCTTAATACATCAATTTCCATTGCTTCCATCTGCGCTGCTTCGTCGTCGGACTGGTGATCGTATCCCGCCAAATGCAACAGGCCGTGAATTAAAAGATGCGTCGTGTGATCGCGCAAAGTTTTGTTTTGTTCGGCGGCCTCGCGCGCGATTGTTTCATAGGCCAGAAAAATATCCCCCAGCTCGACCGGAATGTCCCCCGACACCAGATCAGCCACCGAGTCGATTTGCGGAAAAGACAAGACGTTTGTCGGCTTGTCTTGGTGACGAAAATCCCGATTGAGCTCTTGAATAGACGCATCATTCATTAGCACAACACTGACGGCGTAATCGTTTTTTGGAAGAGCAAGTGCGGTGAAGGCTTGTTGCAGCGCCGATTCAAAGAACGGCTTTTCCTGCGCTAAAAGCGCGGCAAAAGCAGGGCATTCACAATGAAAAACGACGTCCAGCATAAAAGGATTTTATCAGGAAAAGCGACAAGCGCCTAGCCAGTCAGGCCCAGAACAGGCATTTTCTGTTTGGGGGCGGTGCGATGCAGAGTCTCGGCGGTATGCGCAACACACATATCGCTGGACCGGTAAAAAGCGGCCATTAACGTAGGCGTTTCTTCGACCTTTGGTTCTTTCAGCGATAAAATCTGGGTGGCAAGTTCAGGATCGGCTTCTTGTGCGGCAAGCTGCTCCAGTTCCGGTGCGGCTTGCTCGCGGTCTTGCTCGGCCATCATTTCGTCGAGGCCTAAGACACAGATTTCTTTTTCTTCCGTTGTGTCGGCGCGGCGTTGATATTTTTCCAGCAGCGTATGCGTGGCGTGCTCGGAAATATCGGCCAGCTCGTGCGCGACCAGCAAAGCGGCCACCGCCATGCCGGGTTCCGCGCTTTGAGCGACCTCGACCAACGCTTCGGCAACTTCCACAGGGGTCAAAAGATCAGCCCCGGGATCATAGGCGGCCGAGTCCACGAGCGTTTCATCGGGTTCGAGCAGCTCGAGATCCAGACCGTTTTCCTGGAAAAGCTGTTTCTGCGGGTGTTCTTTTTGTGCCGCGGCTTTGGGGCCGCGGGGAGCCTCTTCTTTCAGGAAGGTGCGGGCGGCGTTCAAAAAAGTGGCGGTGTCGATTTTGGCGCCGCGGCCCA
>CAYRRF010000020.1:5978-8173 GCA_964426595.1 uncultured Bdellovibrionales bacterium
CTGGTTCTCATTCAGCCCATGAATAGGAGTTGAGCCCGAGGCTTGGGCCCTTTTAAGTGTCTGGAAAGCTTGTAAATAAAACGCAGGGGTAAATTCAAGGCTGCTGGCCGAGGTCTTGCCGACGGAGGGGTCGCGGACAGGAATCATGAAACCCTTTTGGAGCGCGTTGCAACCCCATTATATCACAAGGGAAAAGCTGTTTACCAGAAAAAAACAACACCCCACAAAAATATTGACATATATTAACAAACCCTTTATTCTGTCCTGCATGTTTTGCCCGTACACCGCTGTGAAAAAACTGTTTTCAAAAAACGCCGCCTCTGTGGTTTCAGAACAAGACCCGTTGTCCGATAACCCACGCGACCTCGAGGCTTTGGCAGCGCTGCGCTATGTGGCCACGAACTATATGCCGAAAAAAGTATTTTCTAATATGCGCTCGGCACAAACAGGAAACGCCGATATCAAGCAGATCAAAGACATGAAATTACAAGAGCGGTGCGGAGACGCTATGCATGGCGTCTACCGGGGTTTTATTGCGCAATTTGCCGCGCTAGTGGATAAAGACAGGCTACCACCAGAAGAACAGGATTTGTTGAAAGCCCTGACAGTTAAAAACAAACAGTATGTTCAAAACATGGAGGCACTGAAACAGCGCCTGAAAAATAATGTACAATGGAATGGCCACTACGATGACGCACAGAAATTGCTGACCCGCTTAGCAGAGAGCGATAAAAACAACGGCCTGTCGGAGAGCGATTCCAGAAAATATAATCAAGCACGCCGCGAAGCCGAGGAAGCGGACGCAGAAATAGCTCAGGACGTACGGAACTTGGAAAGGGAGATGGCAGGGGAGGCGTTCTTTTTCCTCAAGGGTGAAGAAGGCCCCATACCCAACGCAGTGGTTGAGGCGTATGATGCACAGACACTAAATAATGTTACAATATATCCGTTGTCTTATTTGATCTTTGCCGAGCAGGCGGCCAAGGCTTTTTTCGATACAACAAAAATATCCCCGGCCTATAGCAAGGTCGCAAAACGATATGTAGGCGTTACAGATAATATTATTTTCCGCGCACATCAAATTATAACAGAAGTCAAGGAACTTCAAAATCCGGTGGTTTTTGCGGTTGTAAACAAAGCGTATGATTCGTTGCAGCAGCGCATTGCAAGCCTGGGGTCACTGCCCGAGTTGAGCAAAGCGGTCGATCCCCATATCCTGAAAAAAATGAATTTGACGAACGAAGAAAAGCATGCTGCGGCGTGCGCAGCGTTCCAGAAAAAACCACAGCGCGCCGGCACGACGCGCCCCGTTGGTGGGGCGTGCCCGTTGGGTTTTGGTGCTGGCCCAACTTAAGGAATCAGTTTTGTAGCCAGGGCTGTTTTTTGTGCATTCTTCTCGGCCAGCGTCGCGTTTTCCGCAAATTCCAGAGTCAAATACTCTTGTTCGTAACGGGTGGTAAAATCATGGTCTTCTTCACCTTGTTTGAAGAGGTGAATGCTTTGAATTTCACCCTCTTTGGAGAAGTACGTACACAAACCATCCCGCTTATCATCTTTATAGTTGAAACGCACGTGCACAGTGGTTCCGTCTTCGTAGTATTGTTCTGCAGGGCCCTGGCGCACATCGTTGGCGCGATGGCATTTTGCAAAAAGATAAAAACCCTTGCCTTTGGTGCGTGCGTAGACTTTTTCCGGCCCGCTGCGTTTGCCATTTACATTTAAACAAAAGGCGAGATGCGTGTCGGCGGATATTTCTTCGTTTGCTTTCAGTGTTCGCGTAACATGTTCGTCGTGTCCGTCGGGCACGCAAATAAAAACGGTCTGTGCAAAAGCCAAGTTGCTCATAAGGATTCTCCCCCGAAGATTTATAGTGTTCTTTTATTAAAAGCCTGCTACGACAGTGTAATCATAGCAGGCCTTACAGCAATTAAATATCCAAGGTTTCTTGCTTGCGCAGAAAGCGCCAAGTGTACTTTTCGTCGAGGCTTTCGCTAAGATAGGCTTTTTCGCCATTCGCAAAAGATTGACCGCAAACATTTCCTTCAAAGTCGGAAGAAGACCCGTAACGCGAGGCCGCGGTTTCATCACTTGAGTTGAAGTTGCCGATTTCATCTTTGTTTTTATACAGCATATCCAGCTCATCATTGCCGGCAGGGTCGTTCCAGCCTGTCGGGAAATCCCAATCAGAACAACCA
>CAYRRF010000020.1:8183-18219 GCA_964426595.1 uncultured Bdellovibrionales bacterium
CGCCCGTTTCATTAAATTGAGCAAGAAGCTGGGCCGCTTTATTTTTGTTCATAAAGCCAGCGTCTGTAGGGGGCGTATAACAATGCGCTCCGTTCTTGTTTTGGCCTGCGTAGACTGTGCCTTTCTGTGTGACATAGCCGGGCTGATCTGGTTTTTTTGACATGGTTCTATCTCCTGCCGAGGGTTAAATTTAACATACTATTAAGCCGATTCGGTAAATTGTCAAGAAGAAAATAATTAATATGCTGTTTTACAGCATATTTTATATAGCTGGAGAAGGGCTGTCGCCGCAGGACTTTGAGATTAGGACGCCTTATCCGCGTCGTAGGCGTCGATGATTTTGGCGACCAGCGGGTGGCGCACCACGTCGGCGGCCGAAAATTCAACAAAGCCGATCTCGGGCACGTTGCGCAAGAGCCGCACAGCCTCGACCAGACCCGAGACCTGGCCTTTGGGCAGGTCGGTTTGGCTGATATCGCCATTGATGACCATGTGCGAGTCCTCGCCCATGCGGGTCAAAAACATTTTCATCTGCATGGCCGTGGTGTTTTGCGCCTCGTCCAGCATCACATAGGAATGCGCCAGCGTACGCCCGCGCATAAAGGCCAGCGGCGCGATTTCAATTTGACCGCCCGCCATCATACGCACCACCTGGTCCTGGGGCAGCATATCGTGCAGCGCGTCGTAAATCGGGCGCAAATAGGGATCGATCTTTTCCTGCATATCGCCGGGCAAAAAGCCAAGATGCTCGCCGGCTTCGACGGCGGGGCGCGAAAAGACCAGCCGCTCGACCTTGCCTTCGATCAGCAATTGTACACCCGCGGCGACCGCCAGATAGGTTTTCCCCGTACCGGCGGGACCGATACCAAACACCATAGAATGTTTTTCGATCGCCCCCAAATACGCGGCCTGGGTCGTCGAGCGCGGCGTAATGTGCTTGCGCTTGGTGACGACTTTGCGCGGCTTTTCGCTGAAAGCGGCCAGCGCCATTTGCTTCATTTTCGGATCAGCGGCCGAGGTCGCGATACGCAAGGCGCCATCGACATCGGCGCCCTCGATGGGCTGATCGTTTTGAATACGTTCCCACAACGCGTCAAAGGTCTCTTGCGCGCGATGTGTCGCGGCGGCCGAACCCGAAACAGTGACGGTGTTGCCGATGGCGTTGATGGTCACGCCCAGCACGTCTTCGATACGGTTGAGATATTCGTTGTGCGGGCCGAAAAGACTGGGCAGCGCATGGTTGTCGTCAAAGTAAAGCTCGAGAATACGTTCAGGTTCGTGGGACGACGGGCGACGTGGGCTCAACAGGCGGCTCCTGGGAAAAAGGGGGCGGACACCCTTCGTTTATACCACAGCGGCCGTTAAAAACCAGTGAGGATTGCCCCCGCCTTTAGCCAGCCGCGGCGGCGGGGTGCGTATGTATTTTTGCGACATTTGCCTGATAATTTTCGTAGCAGGCGCCCATAATTTCATCGGAATCCGCGTCAAAATCTTCGAAGAGGGCAACGGCTGCTGCGGCCACAGGGCTGCGTACAACATTTTTTGCCCCATGTTCAACAACAGCCAGCCAATCGGTAGCCTTTGGTTTTTTTGCAAGCTCAAGCAGCACAGGCAGCCCGGGCATATTCTTTTCATCCAACCAACGGCCGTTGCGGTCTTTTAGTGGAAGGTCCGTCTGGGTGGTGTCGCCATTGAGAATGATTTGTGTATTGTTTCCGGCGCGCGTAAGAACAGCCTTTACTTCGTCTACCGTCAGGTTTTGTGCTTCTTCGATGATGATTGTTGCATTGTCTATAGTGTCACCACGCAGGTAGGCGAGAGGCAAAAGCTGAACGGCAGCGCGTGGAAAGAGCGCTTCGACAAGCGGGTGCGAGGCTTCGGCTTTATCGGACGGCTTTTTATCATAACCCAAAAGGCGGAGGGCCTCTTTGCGTGAGCTGTCTTTTTCAGGGCCACCCAAGGACACAAGAAGATTGCGCGCAATGGGGCGGAAGTAAGGCGCAATTTTGGCGGTCTCGTCGCCGGGCAGATAGCCCATCGTTTCTTTGCCCCCCAGCTCCTTCATCGGGCGGAAAATGCAAATGCGGCGTTTGCTTTGTTTGTATTCTTGTAAAGCGTGCGCGATGGAAAAAAGGCTCTTTCCTGTGCCGGCGCTGCCGACGGTCACCACCACGGGTTTGTTGCGCATCGCCTCGACTTGCTCGAGTTGTGAATCGGTTTTGGGTATAATAATTCCCACAGCATTGCTGGCGTATTCCGATTGGCGGCGCTGTACCAGATGCAAAACGGCCGGTGCCGTAGGAGCGGGACGCGAATCGTTTGTTGGAGCCAAATCTTCTAAAAGCACCGAGATATCGTTGGGTTTTAACCGAGCATCGTACATATTTTTAAAGGCGCGATTGGATAGCGCTCGAGCGTCCGTCTCGTCAAGAGACGCTTTCCCCTCGGCGAGGCGTTTTCGAACGCGACCCTCAACAACATCTTGCTCGGCGGCAAAGAAAGAGCGTTTTGCTGCGGTATGCGCATCCCCCTGCTCGGCGTCATAGTTCTTTATCTGCTCATCCAGCGTCATGCAGAAGGTGGTAAGGTCGGCAAGGGACTTAGTAACAAAATCACGATAACCGACCGGCAGCTTGTTCAGCGTTTTTTGGTCAGGAATAATGGTATCCAAAAGCGCTTTCAAATCGGGCGCCGTTGTTGTTTTAGAAGCCACACGGAGATTGTTGCTTGCTTCCGAAAGAGCTGCGCGCAACCCGTTGACCGCCGCATTTCCCAGATCTTTGTCATCACGTCCTGGCGGTTTATTTTTTATTGTTTTAGTATCTTTAAGCGTGTTGTTTGCCGTGGTGACAAGATGCTTGGCTTTGTCCACCACGCTTTTCGCGTTTGTTAATTCAAATTTTTGGGTGTTTTTTTCGGGGCTTTTCAGGGTTTTTTCTAAAGCCTCGTTTTCCAAGACCTCGATTCTCTGTATCGCTTTTTTTAGAAGATCGATTGTTTTGCGACGATTTTCAGCATTCCCGCCGATAATCTCGAACATGTGCGCGGTTTCTCCACGCCCTGTCGCCTTTATATGCACGTATTGTTTTTTGTCGGTTTTTAAGTCGATGTTGAAGGCGCCTTTTATTTTGCCTACGAGATTTAAATCGGGAGAAAGCAATTTTTGTGCGATACGCTCGGGTCCGACGTTCAAATTTTTGCTGGGACGTTTATCTTCTTTTTTTGCCGTTGTTGAGCTGTTTTTTTGTCTCTGTCCCATGGAACGTATCTTTCTGTTACGCGGTGTGTACAAGCTCCCCTTTCAGGGCGCTGGCGGAAGCGCCGATAACGGTGACGTCGTGGGTAAGGCCGATAAAACGTTCTTGTTGTTGTGCATGGACCGTCACGTAGGGGGATTGCATCCAAGGGCTGCGGCCGATGATTTGTCCCGGTTTATTACCAAGACGTTCGAACAAGATCGGTATCGTCCTCCCTTTAAACGTGTCGTTATAGGTCTGCTGTCCTTCCATAACAAGCTTTTGCAGGCTCTGCAAGCGCAAATCTTTGATCCCGTCGAAAATCTGTTGCTGCAATGCGGCCGCCGGCGTGCCGGGGCGCGAGGAATAGTTGAAGCTATAGGCGCTGGCATAGCCGACGCGCGTGATCAGATCCAATGTTTGTAAAAAGTCTTCCTCGGTTTCGCCGGGAAAGCCGACAATGAAATCGGAAGAGAACGCGATATCTGCGCGCGCCGCACGCAAGCGATCGATGGCGCGGAAATAATCGTCGCGCGTATGTTTGCGGTTCATGGCTTTAAGGATTTTATCGCTGCCGGATTGTACGGGTAAATGCACAAACGGCATGAGCTGGGGCACGTCGGCATGGGCGCGGTACAGATCCTCGTGCATGTCGTTGGGGTGCGAGGTCGTATAGCGGATGCGTGTCACGCCATCGATCTCGGCCACGGCATAGATCAGACGCCCCAGAGTCCAGTCCCGTCCGTCGGGCCCGGCCCCGTGATACGCGTTGACGTTTTGCCCCAAAAGCTGAATCTCTTTGGCGCCGGCGGCAACCAGATTGCGGATTTCCTGCAGGATTTGCGCAGCGGGACGCGAATATTCCGCGCCGCGCGTATAGGGTACCACGCAAAACGAGCAGAACTTGTCGCAGCCCTCTTGCACGGCGACATGCGCCACGGGTGCAGCGGGCGCGGTTTCTTCTTGCGGCAATAAGTCGAACTTACTTTCGGCGGGAAAATCCGTTTGAATGAGGCGCTTGTCGCCATAGGCCCCGGTCAGTTGCGCCACCATCTCGGGCAGCTGGTGATAGGCACCGGGACCGAACACCAGATCGATCTCCTCGGCGCGTGCGGTGATGACATCGCCTTCAGCCTGGGCGACACAACCCGCCACCGCCATCAAGGTCTGTTTGCCCTCCTGCGCGCGGCGTTTTTTGTGCGTGCGCAAGCGCCCGATTTCCGAGAAAACTTTCTCGGTGGCTTTCTCGCGAATGTGACAGGTGTTGAGAATGATAAAATCCGCATTCTCCGGACCGTCGATCGTCTCGTACCCCAAGGGGCGCAGCACATCGGCCATGCGCTTGCTGTCATAGCTGTTCATCTGACAGCCCCAGGTTTTGATATAAAGGTTTTTCTTGGTCGACATGCGGGCGTTTTTAGCAGGAACCCTCAAAAAAAGCCACGAAAAAGCGCCTAGATCGGCACGAATTCCGAGCCATCCCCATCGGGATCGTGGTTGTTTAAAACCTCATCCGCCATGGCGTTCAGGGTGCTGTAAAATTCATCAAAAAGATAGCGCAAGCGCACATCCACACGCTGTGTTTTTACGGGCATAAGGAGAGTTGCAGAAGCGTGCAAAAACTCTTTCACATGCTGGGATATAGAGGCGTCATCCAGGGCTTTTCCTACAAGAATTGCATACGCGGCAGCACGAACAAGCTCGTCATCATCGGGATGTGCGGTTTCTGTTCGTTCGATAGCGTCGACATAGTAGTTCTGTACGAGGCGCGGCATCGTATGCAGCAAATCCTGCGTTTTATAGGCTTCTTGCGGCCACGGCGAATAGCGCATCAGAGTAATGCCCAGATTATCGTAGTAGTGATCGGCCGTCGTCACGCGATATAATCTCCCGCTGTGGTTTTTATAGAAATAGGGCATGGTCATAAAGAAGGCAAGTGTTTTTTGTAATTACTTGCAATTGCAGGGCGAATCTTCTACAACCATCTTATGACTTATCAGGCGACATATGACGTGATTGTAATCGGCGGCGGGCATGCGGGCGTTGAGGCCGCTGCAGCCGCCGCGCGTATGGGCGCGCACACGCTGCTGTTGACGCATCATCTGGACACGATTGGCGTCATGTCCTGTAACCCGGCGATTGGCGGCCTGGGCAAAGGGCATCTGGTGCGCGAGGTCGATGCGCTGGACGGGCTGATGGGCCGCGCCATTGATCGCAGCGGCATCCAGTTTCGCATGTTGAACGCCTCGAAGGGCCCCGCGGTGCGTGGACCGCGCGCGCAGGCCGACCGCAAGCTGTACCGTCAGGCCATCCAGGAATTGCTGCAGGCACAAGAAAACCTGACATTGGCCGATGGTGGCGCCGAGGATTTTATCTTTGAAGAGGGTCGCTTGTGCGGCGTTGTGGATGGGCATGGGCAGCGCTTGCGCGCGGCCTGCGTTGTCTTGACGACGGGCACCTTTTTGCGCGGCATTATTCATCGCGGCGAGACGCAAACACCGGGCGGGCGCATCGGTGAAAAACCAACCGTACGACTGGCGGAAAGTCTGGCGCGCCTGGGCCTGCGTCAGGGACGTTTAAAGACAGGAACGCCCGCGCGTCTGGAGGGAAAAACCATCGATTGGAGTCGCTGTGAAGAACAGCCGGGCGATCAGCCGCCGCAGCCTTTCAGCTTTTTGACCGATCGCATTCGCGTGCCGCAAATCCCGTGTTATATCACGCATACGACAGCGGAAACGCATCGCCTTATTCGCGAAAATTTGCATCGCGCGCCGATGTATTCCGGACAGATTGAAAGCACGGGGCCACGCTATTGCCCGTCGATCGAAGACAAGATTGTGCGCTTTGCCGATAAAGAGCGGCATCAGATTTTTCTGGAGCCCGAAGGTCTGGATGACAGCACCGTCTATCCCAACGGCATATCCACCTCCCTGCCCAGCGATGTGCAGGACGCATTGATCCGTTCGATCCCGGGTTTGGAAAAGGTGGAAGTCAAAGAATATGGTTATGCAATCGAGTACGACTATGTGGACCCGCGCGAATTGGATGCGACCTTGGAAGTACGCGCAGTGCCCGGCCTGTTTCTGGCCGGACAAATCAACGGTACGACGGGCTATGAAGAGGCCGCCGCTCAGGGAATAATGGCCGGCATCAATGCGGCCCTGCGGGCGCGTCATGACGCTCAGCGCTTCGTCCTTGACCGCGCCGAGGCCTATATCGGCGTGCTTATCGATGACTTGATTACGCGCGGGGCGCCCGAGCCTTATCGGATGTTCACCAGCCGCGCCGAATATCGCCTGACCTTGCGCGCCGATAATGCGGATCAGCGTCTGACTCCTTTGGGGCTGGCTATTGGATGTGTGGGTTCCGAGCGACGTTCCACGTGGAACACCAAAGATCAGGCGTTGCGCCAGGCCCGCGCGCTGGTGCAGGAGCTGGGGGCGGTGCCCACCACTTTGGAGAAATGGGGCTTTACCATCAATCAAGACGGGGTGCGCCGCTCGGCCCACGACTTGTTGCGCTATCCTGAGATTGATCTGGCCCGTCTGGCGACGATCTGGCCGGAATTGGGGCAGCTATCCCCTGAAATCGCCGAGCAAATCACGATTGATGCCAAGTACGCCGGGTATCTGGGCCGCCAGGAAGCGGATATCGCCGCTTTTCGCAAGGATGAGGATTTGGCCCTGCCCGGTGATCTGGACTATAGCGCGGTCGCCGCCTTATCGACCGAGATCCGTACCAAGCTCTCAGCAACGCGGCCAGCAACACTGGGGGCCGCCGCCCGTATTCCGGGCATGACTCCGACTGCCTTGACGTCGCTGCTGCGCTATGTGCGCCGTACCGGGACCAAAACAAAGGTGGCGTGAGTTTTTAGGATAACCTGTCATCCCGACCGCAAAGCGGAGGGATCTTGATTGAAATAAAGATTCTTCGTCGTTACACTCCTCAGAATGACACAGTTTAAATGCCCCGCCCCAATAGAAAAGCGACTGCATGAATATTGCAGTTCTGACAATCAAGCCATTGAAAAACTTACGCTTTATGTTGGCATGATCCAAAAATGGCAGACCAGGATCAATCTGGTTGCACCCTCCACCCTGCCCCATATCTGGGAGAGGCATATCCTGGACTCGGCCCAGCTTTTCCCTCTGATCGGGCGGGACAAGGCCGTTATTGATCTAGGGTCTGGGGGCGGCTTGCCTGGCCTTGTGCTAGCTATGCTGGGTGTCCAGCATATCACCCTGATTGAAAGCGATGTCCGCAAGACTGTCTTCCTGCGCGAGGTTTCACGTGAAACAGGGCTTACCAATGTCACGATCCTCAATAAGCGTTTGGAGCAAGCAGAGGGGCTTAAGGCCCCAGTTATAACGGCGCGTGCCCTCGCCCCCCTCTCCCAACTTGTCGCGTGGGCCACGGCCTTTTGTGATCCAAAAACAACGATGCTGTTCCCCAAGGGTCAAGATTATCAATCCGAAATCGACGCGCTGCCTTCCAAAGAAATATATAAAATAGATGTAATTCAAAGCGTTACAGAGGATAAGGCCAAGATTGTTCGCCTGATATGGCAATAGCATAAACGCACGATGTCATCCCGACGCGTAGCGGAGGGATCTTTCAGATGGTTTCTTTGAAGATCCCTCGTCGGTCTTTGACCTCACTCGGGAAGGCGTCAAAACGCCTGTTTCACGTGAAACAAAGTTCTTGACGCACGATTCGCAAGACTCTATATCTTTTAACTATACCACATTCCGAGGATGTCACATGACAAAACCGATCCAAAAACAGCATGATCCCCGGCACCCTTACAAATATTACGATCTGTTCGGTATGTTGTCGGTCTGTGTGTTGATGATCTCGAATACGGTTGCGCCGAAAATGATGGCATTTGGGCCGTTTACCTTTAGTGCAGCCATAATTATTTTCCCGATAACATATCTCATCAGCGATATCATGACCGAAGTGTACGGCTATGCGCGTGCGCGTCGCGTCACCTGGGCTGCGATTGGCGGTGTGGTGCTGATGGCGTTGATGTACAAGCTGACGATTATTCTCCCGCATATTGAGGGCTGGAACGATCAGGAAGCGGTGGAAAAAGTACTGGGCGCAACGCCGCGCATCGTTTTTGCTTCGATAACGGCGGTGTTTTTCGGAGATATTCTGAATTGCTATGTGCTGGCGAAAATGAAAGTGCGCACCGAAGGCAAGCATTTGTGGGCACGATTTACATTATCGACGCTTGTTGGCGAGGGTCTCGACTCGGTGATCTTTTTTACGGTGGCGTTTTTAGGCGTGTTGCCGACATCGGTTTTAATGAGCGCGCTGCTTTCGGGGTGGTTTTTCAAGACCGTCTATGAAGTTATCATGCTGCCCCTCACGTATAAAATTGTGCACGCATTAAAGCGTGTCGAAGGCGTCGATTTTTACGACGTCCATACGAATTTCACGCCATTTTCCTTGGAAATCGGAGAGGATAGTAAAAAATGAACAATCCCGCACAAGCCCCCCGTACCTTTAAAGGCCGCGTGATCGCCGTCACCAACCAAAAGGGTGGCGTAGGCAAAACAACCACGACGATCAATCTGGCTACGGCCATGGCGGCGTGCGGCAAAAAAGTATTGGTCATGGATTTTGATCCGCAAGGCAATGCGTCGACGGGGGTCGGCCTGGGCTATGATCAGCGCGCCCGCGGCACGTATGAAGTTTTGTTCGGTGTGGATTCGCTGGAAGCGGTGGCGCATACGACGCGCATGCCGGGCCTGATGATTGCGCCGGCATCGGTGCATCTGGCCGGGGCCGAGATTGAACTGGTCAATGCCGAGCGCCGTGAATTCCGTTTGCGTGAGGCGATTGCGAATACCGCCTTGGATGTCGACTACATCCTGATTGATTGTCCGCCCTCGCTGAATTTATTGACGCTCAATGCGTTGGTTGCGTCCGATGCGGTGCTGGTACCGCTGCAATGTGAATTCTATGCGCTGGAAGGTTTGAGCCATCTGATCAAAACGATCGAGCGCGTCAAGCGCAGCCTGAATCCCGCGTTAGATCTGCATGGTGTGGTGTTGACCATGTATGACCGCCGCAATGCCTTGTCGGCCTCGGTTGAAAAAGACGTGCGCGATTATTTCGGCGAGCGCGTCTATACCACCATTATTCCGCGCAATGTGCGCGTCTCGGAAGCGCCCAGTCACGGGTTGCCGGTACTGGTCTATGATATGAAGTGCCCGGGCAGCCAGGCTTATATTCAGCTGGCCTCGGAAGTGCTCAAGCGCGAGAAACAGATTTTACAAACACAGAACCAAAACGAAACGATCAAAGAGATGGAGGCCGCGTAATGTCCGCATTAGAAAAACGTCAACCTTTAGGCCGTGGATTAAACGCATTATTTGGCGAAGAAACCGCCACGCCGTACGGCGTGAAGCTGTCGAGTGCGCAAACAACGGCCGCACCGAACGCACCGGCCAAAGGCCTGACAAAAGTGTCAGTATCGACCATCAGCCCGTCGCCGTTTCAGCCGCGCAAAATCTTTTCCGAAGAATCCATCAATGAATTGGCGGCTTCCTTGAAGCAACACGGCATGGCGCAGCCGATGGTCGTGCGCCCCAAGCCTGGCACCCCGGGCCAGTATGAATTAATTGCCGGTGAGCGTCGTTGGCGTGCGGCTCAGCGTGTACCGATGCACGAAGTGCCGGTTATCATTAATGATATCGATGATAAAACCGCGATGGAAATCGCGCTGATTGAAAACCTCCAGCGCGTGGATTTGAACCCGTTGGAAGAAGCGCGTGCGTTCCAGCGCCTGA
>CAYRRF010000020.1:18308-18641 GCA_964426595.1 uncultured Bdellovibrionales bacterium
GGCCGAGCAAATCATCAAAAACAGCCTGTCCGTGCGCGATGCAGAAAAACTGGCCGCCAAGCAAAAAGGCCGCACCCCCGGCACCCCGGAAAAGATTGCCAAAGCCGTGGCGGTTGCCGGACAAAAAACCACAAAAGATGCCGATATTCGGGCGCTGGAAAACAACCTTTCACAGTTGCTGGGTCTGCATGTATCGATCGATCCGGAAACGGCGACCAAAGGCGTTATTGCCATCGCCTATCAAAATCTGGATCAATTGGACGACGTGCTGCGTCGCTTGAGCAAATAAAACGACGTTTATTTGCTTGTGCTATTTTCGCTGAGGGCGGCGGT
>CAYRRF010000021.1:0-7305 GCA_964426595.1 uncultured Bdellovibrionales bacterium
GGCCCCATTTACCTTAACGTTTAAGTTGGCGCTTACGGCGACCACAATTCTGCTCTTGATCGGGGTTCCGGTGGCCTATGCCTGCGCGTTCACCAAACGCAAATGGAAATACATTGTTGAGCCGCTGATCAGTATGCCCTTGGTCTTGCCGCCCACGGTTTTGGGGTTTTACCTTCTTGTTTTCTTCAGCCCTAACTCTTTTCTGGGAAACTTTCTGGCGACGACGCTGGATATTAACATCGTTTTCAGTTTCCTGGGACTTGTTATTGGCTCTGTTTTGTTCAGCTTTCCTTTCATGGTCAATCCGATACGCGCAGGGCTTGAAAGCCTCCCGCCATCGCTTATGGAGGCTTCTTATACGCTGGGCAAATCGCGGTGGGAAACACTCCTGAAGGTTGTCCTTCCAAATATCAAGCCCTCTTTGCTCACCGGCATTGTCATGGCCTTTGCACATACGGTGGGCGAATTTGGTGTCGTCTTGATGCTGGGTGGCAGCATTCCTGGCCAGACGCGCACGGTTTCTATCGCGATTTTCAGCGAGGTCGAAGCGTTAAATTACGCAACAGCAAGCGTTTATTCCGGCATCCTGTTCGTCATTTCATTTGCCGTGCTGTTTATATTAAACATCATCAACAAGAAATGGCTGAGTGTTTTCAGATGATAAAGGTCAAAGCAAAAAAGAGTCTGACGACAGGCACCGGCCCGATGCAGCTCGACATCGATGTTGAAATCAAGGAGACCGGAATATCGGCCCTCTTCGGCCCTTCCGGGGTAGGAAAAACAACCGTTCTGAGGATGATCGCGGGGCTGACGAACCCAGATGAAGGGTTGATTCAAGTCAATGGCGATGTGTGGTTTGACAGCTCCCGCAAGATCAACAAGCCCGTTCAGGAGAGGCAAATCGGCTTTGTTTTTCAGGACTACAATCTTTTTCCCAACATGACGGTGCGGGAAAACCTGCAATATGCCCTGAAGGACAAGAAAGCCTCTTTTCTGATTGATGAGTTTCTTGAAATGGTGGCGCTCACCGAGCTTGCTGATCGCAAGCCTCTCCATTTATCCGGTGGGCAGAAACAGCGCGCTGCGCTTGTACGCACGTTGTTAAATAAGCCGCAGTTGTTTCTGCTGGATGAGCCGTTCTCGGCGCTGGATTTGGATATGCGGATCAGACTGCAAGATGAATTTCTTTCCATCTCCAACAGGTTTGAAATCCCCACGATCTTCGTGTCGCACGATATCAGCGAGGTTTTTAAGCTGTCCCGCCGCGTTTTCGTGATGAAGGATGGGAAAATTGTCCGGTCTGGGCCGCCAGCCGAAGCCTTTGGCACAGCGGGCGCGACGCCGGGGATCAAACTGGTAGGCATCGTTCTCTCTGTCCAGAACGAAGACTCAAAGCGGGTTGCCATGCTTCAAATTGGTAATGAGATAACAAAAGTATGCTTGGCGACGGAGGATGCCCGGTGCTGGAGAACCGGAGATAGAGTTCTTCTCTCGGCGCAGGCACATGATTTTTCCCTTGTCGTGATCGGCAAGACTTGAAATAAATCACCACACCAAGGGTATCACGCGCCAGGGCGTTTTCTTCTTGTATTCCGCATAGGCAGGGTCGTGAGCAAGCAGCTCCTCTTCGGTGATGATGCGTAAGATCTGGAAGAATACAAAGACGGTAAAGACGATTAAATTCGGATATGATGTGTTCTGGACTATGTAGGCCGCAGAAGAAACGAAATATCCAAGATAAAGAGGATGCCGAACAAACCGATAGATGCCGCCCGTTTTCACCCCACGGTTGGCTGCAATAAGGCCGAAGCTTTTGTTCAGCGCGAGAATGCCCGCTATCGTAATAGACAGCCCCACAGATTGAATGATGTTATAGATCATGGCGTCATGCCCCGTCAGTACGGGGCGAAAGAATGTCGTACTTACAAAGCCTCCAAAGGCGATGACCCAATCATAAAAACTAAGGCTGAGACTCTTTGCCGGTGTGCGGAACAAAAGCATGAAAATAGCAAGCGTTTCGAGAATGACGATCAGAATACTGCTGACCCGCCATGTGGACAAAAAGAAGATGATATGGACGTAGGCGAAATAAGTATAGCAGATGATTGCAAGAGCTTTCTCTGTTATATCCCCGATACGAAGCAACGCATCTTTTTTTATATTTTTCGCCTTTTTCATTCAGTCAATTAACCTTTGAGATATGCAGAAATTATTAATGCAGCCTCAGAAATGTCTGTGATTGACTTGGGTCAAGGAGAAGAATGCCAAATCGTAATATCTTGGTAGATGGCCCTTTAACGACATAGCCAACCGTCCCCGCAGAGACGCATAATCCGCTTTCTTGAAATCTTTTCTTAAAAGATTCATGCGGTTATAGCGGAGCTTTGGCAGGAACGAATTAAAATTTCTGACGCTTGACCTGGATCAAATCGTATAGCGCAGGAATAGCCATGATATCAGTCATCAAACTATTTTAAAGAGAGGGGTCGGAAAGAGTATGATTAAGCTCTCGTATAGCACCAATGGTCTTCTGAATTTGAATTTATTTTCAGCTATCGACGCTGTTGAAAGGGCTGGATACAATGGGATTGAACTGTCCTTCGACAAAAACCAGTTCAATCCGTTTGAGCTGAATTCTCAAGAGCTGAAGAAAATCCGCGATTACTTTGGCACGAAGAAGATTAAGCCAGCCTGCATTGCAACACCGACAATCGCTTTCCTCTCTGACAGGCCGCATGAGCCTTCCATCATCTGCCTTGATAAAGCCGGCCGGAAGCAAAGAATCGCCCTGATCAAGAAGGGCATAGAAATCGCCAAAGCCCTGAAAGCTCCGGTCGTCAGCTTCGGCAGCGGTTTCATTCGTGATGAGCATATCCGCAATCCGCAGATAAATCCCAACGAAATATTGGCAGACAGTATCCATGAGTGCATGAAGGATATCGGCGACATCACGCTCACCATCGAGCCGGAACCCGGTATGCTGATCGAGACTCTGGACGAAGGGATGGCTATCGTCAAAACGATAGGCTCCAGGCAATTCCGACTGCACATGGATTTGTGCCATGTCTACTGTTCGGAGAAAAATTACATGGAGGCTGTCGCGGCGGCTGCCCCCTATACCGCGTACCTCCATGTATCGGATACAAACGCTGGGTGCAATGTGAAGTTGAAGCCCTATTCGAGCGACCTCGTGATGGATTTTGACCTCGCGGACTACCTCGTTTATTTCCCTGACACCTGCGATTTTCTGTTTGTCAGTAGGCAACAGGCGATCTGCTTCTGCGACGATATGCCGGATGGAGCCACGCTCACGACTATGTGCAATCTTGCCGGGGCAAACGCCATTCAGTTCATCGACTACAAAGAATTGAAAATGTCCGATGATACGCTTGACCGGGAAATCAATACCTATGCGGTTTCGGTGCCGGGGTTGAGCTTCTATGTTCTTGATCGGGCAAAGCCGGTTCTTCGCTATTTAAGGACGACATTGTCGGAGAAGACTGGAAGGACAATCCTGGACAAAAAGGTCGCCAACACCTTGACCGGGAAGGTTCACTACCATGAAATCCCTGGCTACGGTGAAATTGACTTCAAGCAGACCTTCCAGACGCTGGAAGAAAACGGCTTTAAGGGGTATGCGACCGTAGAGCTGTACCACCATGTGAACACTTGGGAAAAAGCTCTGCGCGAAAGCATCCAGATACTGTCAAATGCAAGAAACTATCGGCAAGGTGCAGCATGACGAAAGCAGCCAACGATTTAAGCAGTTTGGGATGGGAGCCTGGCTCTATGGGCGAGCTGGATCACCGCCTTGTCAAAGCACCCTATATCCGCCTTTCCTCTGGGAAGCGAGGGGTGCGCGGGGATTGCGTTTATGTCTTTGATCTTCGGATTACACAGCCAAATACAAGCTATATGACGACGATACAGATACACTCGCTGGAGCATTTGTTTCTTGCAGGCTTCCGAAAGCATCTGCCCAGCTCGTTTATCAGCGTAGCTCCTATGGGGTGTCAGACGGGCTTTTATCTCGTATTGCTGAACGAAGCGCGTGCCAGAGTCGTTCAAAAAATCTACAAGAGAATCCTTACGGAGATACTGTCTATGAGCGAAATCCCGTATGCAAACGACAAAGACTGTGGGCAGTTCATTCATCACAATATCAAAGAGGCGAAAAAGATTGCCAAAATGGTGCTGCGCGCCGAAGACAAATGGCTCAGTGTATTCGGGGCCGCGGCATGAAAGACCCTCTCCCTGTACGCTCTATCTTGGTAACGGATGAAACCAAATACGATATTGTGTCTGGGACTTCTTTCTTTGACACCAACAATCCAACTCTAGCCAATATCGGCGCCGGGCAAGGTTCTCGGCGTTTTGTGGTGCTGGACAAGAATATCGAAAGCTATCGACCTGATATCGCCTCTTACTTTAATCACTTTGGTATCGAAACACGCATCGAGCTGTTCGAGCCAGGGGAGGAAAATAAATCGCTGTCATCCGTGACTTCCTTGCTGGAGAAGTTGGATGCCTTTCCTATCCGGCGGCGGGATGAGCCTATTATTGCCATCGGCGGCGGCGTGTTGACCGACGTTGTGGCTTTTGTCGCCAGCGTATATAGGCGCGGCGTTCCGCATATCGAGATACCGACTACGCTGATGGGATATGTGGATGCTGCGATAGGCATTAAATGCGGCGTTAACTTTAACGGCAATAAAAACAGAATTGGCGCATTTGAACCGCCGCTTAGTGTTTTATTGGATCGGTCGTTCCTGAAAACTCTGCCGCATCGACATATCATGAACGGGCTGGGTGAAATCATCAAACTTGCCGTCGTTCTGGATGCGGAGCTTTTTGAGTGGCTGGAGAAAGACGGCATATCCTGCGTTAACAACTATTTCCAAAGCGCGGCGGGCGATGCCATTCTTGAACGCTCTATCGACCGCATGATTGACGAGCTTGCACCTAATCTGCATGAGAAGAACTTGGCGCGCGCCGTGGATTTCGGCCATACGTTCAGCATGGCTTATGAGATGGCATCCGGACACGATGTTCTTCACGGTGAAGCTGTCCTCATGGATATTATTCTCTCGGTGTTTTTGGCAAACGTCAGAGGGGCGCTATCAGAAAGACACGTAGGCCGTATCCTGACATTGATTGCGGGTCTTCCTTATTATTTACCCTCCATCCAGGAAGTGACGCCTGCCGTCCTTTGGCGTTCGCTCACCGAGCGCGCGTGCCATCGCAATGGCCTGCAACGCATCCCGTTGCCAAGCGGTATAGGGCAATGCGTTTTTGCAAATGATGTAACGCCCGATGAGCTAAACAAGGCTCATCTTTGTTTTGAGAAGTGGATGTATAGATATGAAAACGCGTGCAAACGTCGATGCGTCGGAGCTGGATAAATTTTCAAAGCTGGCCTCTCTCTGGTGGGATGAGCATGGCAGCATGGGAATGCTGCACAGAATAAACCCGATCAGGTTCAAATTTATCGCCGATCAGGTGGATGTCGCCAATAAACAGGTGCTTGATGTAGGGTGCGGCGGCGGCATTCTGACGGAAACGCTGGCGCGTGCGGGGGCCGATGCCGTGGGGATTGATTTATCAAGCCGTCCGCTCGAAATCGCAAAACTGCACGCCAAAGCAGTCGGCATTAAGATTGATTACCGTCTGAAAAGCTGTGAAGAAATGGCCGATACCCATGCAGGAAAATTTGATGTGGTGTGTTGCATGGAGATGCTGGAACACGTACCAGACCCTGCCAGCACGGTAGAGGCTTGTGCAAAGCTATTAAAACCTGGTGGATATGTTTTCTTTTCCACGATCAACAGAAACCTGAAGGCGTTTCTATTTGCAATTATTGGCGGAGAGTATGTTTTGCGCCTTCTGCCGAGGGGGACGCATTCTTACCGAAGCCTTATCAAACCATCCGAACTTCATAAATGGTCGCGGCAAAATGGGCTGATGCTGTTAGAAACCTCAAGTTTCATTTACAACCCTTTAACCAGAAACTTTCGCTTAAGAAGCGGCGCGGATGTAAATTATATATCATGCTATCAAAAAGCCCCCTAAGCCTCTTTCTCGCGCTCTCTCGCAACAAGCACGCGGTGCTGGACATTGCCGCCCCTGCGTTTTGCGCTCTGCTGTGGCTGGGGGACTTTCCGTCTACATCCGTAACCATCTTGTCCCTCATCACGGCCTTTGCTGGATATACGGCGATCTATGCCCTGAACGATATCGTCGGATGTAAGGTTGATAAGGTCAAGATGGCCCATGCCTGTGGCGGGCAGCAGTATTCCGTAGAAGCTGGCGATTTGCGCCACCCTATAGCGCAGGGGTTGATCAGCTATAAAATGGCTATGCTGTGGATGTCTTTTTGGCTTCTCATAGCCGTCGCAGGCGCATATCTTCTTAACCCGTATATCCTCATTATCCTTGGTCTAGCGGCGGCTTGCGAGGTTGCCTATTGTATGCTGCTACGGGTGACGCATTGGCGGATTATCTTAAGCGGGTTTGTCAAGGCGGCTGGGCCTGTGTCTGCCGTTCTTGTTGTTGATCCGACGCCCAGGGTTGAGCTTCTTCTGCTTCTGCTGTTTTGGATATTCCTTTGGGAAATCGGAGGACAAAACATCCCGGCAGACTGGAATGACAGGGAAGAAGATCAGCGCATAGGCGCAAAAACCATCCCGGTAAGATTTGGAGAGGGCATATCAAAGCAGATTGTGATGTGTGCCGCGTTGCTGACGGTCGTTAGCAGCGGCTTTCTTGTCATCATTTCGCCGCTGCCCTTGGGATCAACCTATGTGGCATGGATGCTGGTGATCGGAGCCATGATTATCATCATGCCCGCGTATTCTCTGTACAGCGCAACAAAGATAACCACCGAACCGGCGCGACTGTTTGACTTTGCCAGCTATTACCCCTTGGCGCTGCTGGTGCTGACGGCCGGGGCTATTGTTTTGCGGGATATATCATAGGACGATGTTCACAGAAAACAGGAGGATTCTCATGAAAAATAGGTATATTTTTTGCCCGGTGATATTGACTATTTTACTGTTTTCGCCCGATCTGCGTGCGGAGACGGTTTATACCGCCAACGAGGGTGACTCTTCTATTAGCAGAATTCTATGGCCGGGAGATGGTAAAAGTTCATCCACTCCCCTCTCTACCATGCCCCATAATGTGGATATTGCAGGGAAGAAGAAGTTTGTCCTGGTTACAGGTATGGACGGCGTCTTGCTTGTCTTGGATTCTAAGGCTGAACTTGTTAAAAAAATTAAGATTGGGACGCACCCTGCTCATGTCATC
>CAYRRF010000021.1:7315-16694 GCA_964426595.1 uncultured Bdellovibrionales bacterium
GTGACGCCCTTCAGCCGGTTTTCCCATGACAGGTTGTCGATCTCGAAAAAGGGGAAGCTGAGGAAAAAATCTCTGTTGGAGATCAACCACATGGCTTGCGCATGAAACCAGATGGAAAAGAGATATATGTGGCAAATATGGGGGATGGCACCATCTCTGTAATTTCAGTGCAGAAAAAAAAGGAAGTTGCGCGCATTCCAGTTGGCAAAAAACCCGTGCAGGTAGCTGTCGCGCCAACTGGGGGGAAGGTCTATGTCTCTCTAAATGAGGAGAATGCAGTTGCTGTAGTGGATATTATCCATCGCCGCGTTCTCAAAAAGATAGCCACTGGCGACAAACCCGTACAGCTGCTTGTAGCCAACGGAAAGCTATTTGTTGCAAATCAGGGTAGCAGAGTTGCACCTGGCAACGCGGTGACGGTTATTAATATTTCTAATAACGAAGTCGTCACGAACATTCCAGTGGGATCTGGGCCTCATGGGGTTGCATCTTCTCCCGATGGTAAGAGCGTCTTTATAACCAATGTTTATAGTGATGACGTTTCAGCGATTGATGTAGAGAAAATGAGTGTTGTCAAAACGATTTCGGTTGGTAAGGAACCTAACGGGATCGTTGTGTCAGACTGGTAAATTGTTCGCCATCGGTATCTTATGAAATAAGGGGGGCGCGTTTTCTACCAGTAGGAATTGTATTTTCACGGAAGGTGTGGGGCATTTGATCTAGGTCAAGTCTATATACCAGCTGATGGGGTACTGATGGATACGGGGGCACAACATCTAGTGTTTTCTGGCTAAAACTCTCCACTCCACGGTATTCCCTGGTGCTTGCATTCTTGTGCAATAGGGAAAGCGACTCTTGTTTGCAAAAAAAAGGAAAAAACCATGTCCGAAGCGATCCTGAACCTCACTTCTCCACAAAGCAAAAACCGTCAAGAGGGGCTTTCCCCGGATAAGCTCGTCGATCAGGTCGTGACGCTTTACGGCGGCACGAAGGTCGATTGCTCCGAAGCGGTCAGCGAGTATGTTTCAGGGTCGGACTGGCGGATCAATGCCAATGCGAATACCGGATATTCGAACGCGGGCTTGATTAACAACGTCGCCGGAAAAGTGATTGCCAACTTCTGGCTCGACGCGGTCTACAGCGCAGAAGAAGGAGCCGCACACCGCCAGGGGGACATCCATATCCACGATCTTGACTGCCTGACAGGATATTGCGCGGGCTGGTCTTTGCGGGCATTGCTTAACGATGGTTTTAATGGGGTCGGAGGGCGCGTGTCGTCCCGCCCGCCACGGCATTTCAGGGAAGCTCTCGGCCAGATGAGCAACTTCCTCGGCATCCTGCAATCCGAATGGGCTGGCGCACAGGCTTTTTCGAGCTTCGATACCTACCTCGCGCCCTATGTTTTCTATGATCAGCTTTCTTTCAAGGAAGTTAAAAAGGCCATCCTGCAATTCGTCTACAACCTCAATGTTCCCGCACGCTGGGGGCAGTCTCCGTTCACCAATATCACGCTCGATATTACCGTGCCGGAGGACTTGCGGAATCAGGCACCGACGTATAACAACGGGCATCTCTTCAAGGGCGTGGATAATGACGCGCTTCTGCGGAAGGCTCAGGCAAGAGATATGGGGATTTGCAGCCTTGAAGATATGTGCTTCAGGCATTTTGCGCCTGAAATGGAAATGATAAACATCGCTTATTACGAAGTGATGACGCAGGGGGATTCGACAGGTCAGCCCTTCACGTTCCCGATCCCCACAGTAAACATCACCGAAGACTTCGATTGGGACAGCAAGGTGGCCGATGCAATCTTTGAAAACGCCGCGAAGGTCGGATCGTCTTACTTCCAGAACTTTGTGGGCAGCCAGTTCATTGTCGATCCCGTCACCAAAGAGCGACGCCCTAATCCAGAGGCGTATTCCCCTGGCGCGGTTCGTTCCATGTGCTGCCGGTTGCAGCTTGACCTGCGTGAATTACTCAAGCGCGGCAACGGTCTCTTTGGCTCTGCGGAAATGACAGGCTCGATTGGGGTTGTGACCCTGAACATGGCAAGGCTGGGCTATCGCTTCAAAGGCAACCTTACCGGCTTGATCAACGAGGTGGAACGGTTGATGGATATTGCGAAATCCACGCTGGAGAAGAAACGAGCCTTCGTCCAGAAGATGTATGATCGCGGCCTTTATCCCTACACGGCGCGCTATCTGCCGTTCTTCCGCAACCATTTCTCCACCATCGGCGTTAACGGGATGAATGAAATGGTCAGGAATTTCACCGGGGATGCTTATGATATAACCGACGAATACGGCGTGCAGATGAGCCTCCGTCTTCTTGACCATATGCGCGCGCGGCTGATCGGCTACCAAGAGCAAACGGGGAATCTCTATAACCTTGAAGCGACGCCAGCCGAAGGGACGACGTACCGCTTTGCAAAAGAGGATAAAAAGCACTTCCCGGATATCATTCAGGCCGGATTTGGCGACAACATCTATTATACCAACTCGTCCCAAATCCCCGTCGACCATACGGAAGACCCGTTTGAGGCGCTGGAATTGCAGAACCGCCTGCAATGCAAATATACAGGCGGCACAGTTCTCCACCTCTACATGAACGAAAAGCTGTCAAGCTCGGAAGCCTGCAAACGCTTCATTCGCAAGGTTCTCGGAACGTATCAGTTGCCCTATGTGACCGTCACCCCCGTTTTTTCGGTCTGTGACGCACATGGTTACCTGAATGGCGAACAGCCGGAATGCCCGCACTGCAAAGCCAAGACGAAGGTCTGGACGCGCGTTATGGGCTATTTCCGTCCTGTCGACAGCTTCAACAAAGGGAAGCAGGGCGAACATCGCCAACGCAAACATTTTGTCGAAGATTGGGTCGATACTGGAAACTTGTTCTGTGGTGTCTGACCGGTGGAGAGGCTAAGTGTCACGCAGAATGACATGGGGGAACGCCCGATTGAAAGGTCTGGCGTTCTCCCCATCTACTCTGTGACACCCTTCACGATGCTGGACTTTCCAAGGCACACGGCGTGCATTGTTTGGTTTTCAGGGTGTAATATGCGCTGTCCCTATTGTCACAACCCGCAGATCGTCAAAGGCAAGGGCCGCGGCGATGTGGGGCAAGTGATGGATTTCCTGATAAAACGCCAAGGGCTTCTGGATGGCGTCGTGCTGTCCGGTGGTGAAGCCTCGGCATATCCGGGCCTGCCCGCATTCATCCGTAAGGTCAAAGATATGGGCTATGCGGTAAAGTTGGATACGAATGGTTTGCGTCCCGACATTATCAGATCGCACCTTGATGCAGGATTTCTGGACTATGTGGCGCTGGATTACAAAGCCCCGCCGGAGAAATTCAAGCGGGTGACAGGGGCGGACAAATATGACCTCTTTTCCCAGACGCTTGATCTGCTCTGCACACAGAAGAAAGTTGAATTTGAGGTACGGACAACCGTGCATACAGCTTTAATGGATGAAGAGGACGTATCCAACATCATTCGTGATCTGGAGCAGCGAGGATATACAGGGACGCACGCGGTGCAGAACTTTACGCATAGCGATGAACGCCCCACGCTGGGGTTCATGAAGGCGCAAGACCGTCTGCTGGACATTCACAGGCTCCATGTCCCGCAATCGTTTGAAGTTGTCTTTCGGAATTTTTAGCGTGCTATGCGCTCAATTCATCAATAAATTCGTCGATAACTTTTGTCGTGATGTGCGGCATGGTAATCAGGTGGGCATCCGTGCCTTGCAGGGCGATTTGCCATTTTTGCAACACCGGCTCGTTGATGCGCGGGAAAACAACGGTGATCGAGTTTCTGTGCCGCCACGCATTTATATTCTTGCTGGAAAACTTGCAGATGGCATAGTCGGCAACATTGAAGCAATTTTGCACCATTGCTCGGAAGCCGTCCTCGCCAACAGTTTGAATGAGATGATGCAGGAATATTGGCGTTACGCCATTGCGCGATCCCAGGATGGTCGTGTCTTTCGTGCCGATATACTCGACATTTTGCGCGACACGATCGACAAGCGACCGCCGCGCCAGCACAACGCCGCAGGGCATGGGCATACCGGGGAATTTATGGCCGCTGATAGAAATAGAATCTATGCCGGCCCGAAAATCAAAAGGCTGCGGTTTGTCAACGAAGGGCAGGATCATGCCTGACAGGGCGGCATCTGCGTGGATGTAGTAACGGACTATGGATGCGTCTCTTAGGCGATCTTTGATTGCATCGATGTCATCGATAGCACCCCTCATCGTCGTGCCAATATTTGCAAAGATGATAGGCGGCACGCCGTGATTTCTTTTCAGGGCCGCGGCAAGATCATCATAATCCATTTCGCCGTCAGCACGGCTTTTTATCATCGTGCTACGGATATTGGCTATACGTAGGATTTTTGCGACGCTGTAGTGCGTGTCTCCCGAATAATAAACCATCCCATCCGGCAACAGCTCCCGCGCAAGGTACAGGCCGTACATATTGCCTTCTGTCCCGCCACAGGTCACATATCCCCAAACGCTGTCGTCTTCGTGATGGAGCTTGTTTGCGTTCAGGATTTTGGCGAACCATTGGATAACGTCACGTTCAACATCGTGCGTGTTAAGCCGGAAATATCCGGTTGATGAAAAAGGATCGCCGATATTGTTGATCGGAAATTCTAGAAAACGGTAAAGCGAGCTAAAATCGAGTATTTTTGTTGCCGGATACCCAAGTACGTGTCCAACGTCCCGATGGAGACGGTTAAATAGCGTGTCTGTGTGGTCTTCTTTGTCTTTATTAACTGCTTTGCCCATTCCTCATTTTCGACCCGTCTTTCTCCGGTGTACTTGATCTGAATCAATACTTCTGCCAGCATACAGCCGTTAAAATGGGGCGTTATGATTAGTTACATCCAAGCACTTCAAATCATTAAGGACTCGGCGTCACGCATGAGGCCGGAAACGGAGCGTATTGCGCTTGCCGATGCCGTCGGTCGTGTGTGCGCGGAGGATGTCGCTGCCGGGTTTGATATACAGCCTTTCGACAATTCGGCGATGGATGGCTTTGCGGTGCGCCTTGCCGAGTTCCCAGCGACGGCGACCCCTGTGCGCCTTAAAAAAGCGGGTGTTATGGGGGCAGGAAGGGTTTGTGAAGGCGCGGTACTGGAGGATGGGTGCTGCTGGCACGTCATGACCGGCGCACCCCTGCCAGCGGGGACAGAGGCTATCGTACCCATAGAAAATACCGCGCTGGATGGCGACTTTGTTATTTTCGGCGAGAAGCCCTCCGCGGGCCAGCATATACGCTACGCGGGAGAGGATTTTAAGAAGGGTACGCGGGTTCTATCTGCTGGGGACAAGGTCTCCGCAGGGCATATCCTACCTCTGGCAACCTTGGGCATTGCCGACATTACTGTTTACAAGAAGCCCCGCGTTCTTTTTATCCCGACAGGCGATGAGGTTGTCGATGATCTGCGAAAAGACCTCCGCAATGGAGAGATTTATAATGCAAACAAGTTCTATGCGCTCTCTTTTTTGACGGCCTGCGGCGTAGATGTGTCGATCCATGACACTATTCGGGATGACCCTGAGAAGTTTGTAGCTGCGCTTCGTGTTGCAGAGAGAGAAAAGTATGACATCATCGTATCTTCCGGGGCTGTTTCGGCGGGAAGTTTCGATTTTGTGCGGGAGGGGCTTGAGAAGGCAGGCGCGCGTATTCTTTATTACAAGATCAAACTGAAGCCAGGAAAGCCAAATTTGTTCGCGGAACTGGCCTCTGGCGCGCTTTATTTGGGGTTGCCGGGGAATCCGGTGGCGACGGCGGTTGGCCTTCGTTTCTTTGTATCCGAGGCTTTGCGCGTATCGAGAAAGCAAAAGCCGGAGCTTCCTGTTTATGCGCGGGTGATGAATGCCTTTTCAAAGAAGCCGGGCTTGCACATGGTGCTGAAAGGCAAGCTGGAATATTGGGAGGATGGCTCTATAACGGTGGATATCCTCGATGGACAAGAATCCTTCCGTGTGAGCCCATTCCTGACTATGGATTGCTGGATACACGTTTTCGAAGATCGTGGCGCGATAAAATCAGGAGATGTCGTGGAGGTTTATCCTCTTTTGCCAGGCTAATGAAGCGGGCAGTCACCGCAATCGTCAGTATGTTTCGGGCATAAAGCTGCCGTGTCAGCATCGCAGAAATGACACAGAGCATAAGCGTCCTTCATTCGAATGGTGTCATCGTTGACATTGATTCCAAGGTCTCTCATCTGTTTAAGGGCGCGCGAGAAAGTCTCTGGCGTAATGCCCAAATAATTGGCGATAACCTGCTTCTTAAAGGGCAGTACAAATTCGAGGCTTTCGTGCCCAGCTTCAAGATGCTTCGTCAGAAAATAATAGCCGATGCGTTGCAAAGGTGACTTGATCTGCATGGCGTCGATCTGGTGTACGGCGTTCTTATAATGGCGTGTCACAACCCTCAGAATGTTTACGGCGAACCGCGCATCGGTCATGACCTGGCTCTTCACGATCTTTTCCGGGATAATAAGCAATTTGCATTTTGTCATGGCCTCGACCGATATAGGAGAGGGTCCACCCATGAATAATACGGCCTCCATGCAGGTATCTCCAGGCTGGAGCATACGGATAATGGCTTCTTCACCATCCTCATTCAGCCGCAGAGTTTTCAGCGCGCCTTCGATCACGACGTAGATGCTTTCAGGGATATCTCCCTGTTGGACGAGAATCTTTGATGCGTCGTATTCTTGAATTGTCGAATAGGCAAGGATTTTCTGCACACTACTCTCGGTCAAGCCGTCAAAGAGTTGTGGCTTCTTGGCGTCCGTAAAATCTTTAGGTAAGCCAATCATTATATCCTAGTCGTTCCCCGGCTCTGCGTTGTTCTGTTGCTGTCTTGATCTGAATCAAGTGGCTACCTTTTTATGCGTGCAATATTAGACGAGGAGGAGAAGATTCCAAAGTCTTTTCTCCTAAAAAACCTAACTATTTGAATACTTTGACGGAAACACGCCATGCCCTCCACAGCAAATCAGAAATTCGCTCTTTCCCTGACCACAACCGCCTTCACGGTCTGTTTCGCGGTCTGGACGATCTTCGCCATTATCGGCGTGCAGATCAAACAGGATATGGGACTAAGTGATACCCAATTCAGTCTGCTGATTGGCACGCCGATCCTGACGGGTTCGCTTGTCAGGCTGTTCCTGGGGATATGGGCGGATCAATATGGCGGACGACCCATCTTCATGGCCGTGATGCTGTCATCGGCCTTTTTTACCTGGTGCCTGACCTACGCCAATACCTATGAAATGTTGCTGCTGACGGCGCTGGGCGTTGGTCTTGCTGGCGGCAGTTTTGTCGTCGGTATCGCGTATCTTTCCAAATGGTACGACAAGGAACGTCAGGGAACGGCGCTGGGCGTTTACGGCATGGGGAATATCGGCGCTGCGGTCACCAAACGCATCGCGCCTTTTGTCATGGTTGCCTACGGCTGGCATACGGTGGCGCAGGTCTGGGCGGTTGCGCTGGTCGTGATGGCCGTATTGTTCTGGGTGTTCACGAAGGATGAGCCGCAGATTCAGGCGCAAAGAGCGGCACATACCGCGCCGAAATCCATGCGTGAATCGCTGAAGCCCCTTGGGAAACTTCAGGTTTGGCGCTTCTCCCTGTATTATTTCTTCGTCTTCGGCGGCTTTGTCGCGTTGGCGCTGTGGTTGCCGCGCTACTATGTCGGCGCCTATAAAATGGATATCGAAACAGCCGGTGTGCTGGCGGCGCTGTTTTCCATCGCGGGTTCTCTTTTCCGTGCGGTGGGCGGATATTTATCCGATAAATACGGCGCGCGCGCCGTCATGTACTGGGCGTTCATTTTCTGCACGATTTGCTGTTTCCTTTTGTCCTACCCAGAAACGGACTATGTCGTGCATGGCATCAAGGGCGATGTTTCTTTCAGTTTTGGCTGGGGCGCCGCATCTTTCACGATCATCGTCTTCGTGCTGGGCTTCTTCATGTCGCTGGGCAAGGCCGCAATTTACAAGCATATCCCCGTTTACTACCCGAATGATGTCGGGCCAGTTGCTGGCATCGTCGGTCTGATCGGCGGCCTCGGCGGGTTCTTCCTGCCTCTCTGCTTTGGCTTGATGAACGATTACCTGAACGTGTGGACGAGCTGCTTCATGCTGATGTTCGCGCTGGTTGCGATTGCGTTCCTGTGGATGCACGTATCCATCCGTCTCATGGAAAGGGAGAGGTTCCCCGACATCGTCAAGCCTGCCTATTTCACCGAGCTTGAGCAACGCGGCCCTGTCCTTAAAGTCTGGAAACCGGAAGACGAGGTGTTCTGGAAGAAAGAAGGGCACAAGATCGCGCGCCGAAATCTATGGCTTTCCGTGCCTGCGCTTTTCCTGGCTTTTGCTCTGTGGATGGTCTGGAGCGTGGTGGTCGTGAACCTGCCAAAAATCGGCTTTGGCTTCACAACCGAGCAATTGTTCTGGTTGACGGCCTTGCCGGGGTTGTCCGGCGCCACGTTGCGGATTTTCTATTCCTTCATGGTGCCGATTTTCGGCGGTCGTCGCTGGACGGCAATCAGTACCGCCGCGCTCCTCATTCCGGCCATCGGCATCGGCGTTGCGGTACAGGATTCGCAAACGCCCTACGCTGTGTTCCTGATTCTGGCGCTGTTGTGCGGATTTGGCGGCGGTAACTTTGCTTCCAGCATGGCAAATATCGCCTTCTTCTTCCCGAAAAAAGAAAAAGGGAACGCGCTGGCTCTCAACGCAGGTCTTGGCAACCTTGGCGTGAGCGCGGTTCAATTCCTTGTCCCTATCGTGATTCTTTACAACGTGTTCGGAGGTCTTGCTGGCGGGGCGCAGAGCGCTGGAGAAGTTCAGATGTGGGTGCAAAACGCCACATTTATCTGGGTTCCTTTTATTGCGCTCTCCTCTGTGCTGTCGTGGATTTACATGAACGACATTGCCGATGTCCGCGCCTCGATTGCATCCCAACTGGCGATTTTCGAGCGTAAGCACAACTGGATCATGTGCGTTCTCTATATCGGCACTTTCGGCTCGTTTATCGGCTTCTCGGCGGCTTTCCCTCTGTTGGCACAGTCGCAGTTCCCAGAGGTAAACTCCCTCAAGCTGGCCTTTATCGGGCCTCTGGTCGGCGCGCTGGCGCGTGCAGGCAGCGGGTGGATTGCCGACAGATTCGGTGGCGGACGGGTCACGCTTTGGGTCTTTGTTGTCATGATTTTGGGGACGCTGGGTGTTCTCCACTTCCTTGAAATCAAGGATCAGGCTGGTGCGTTCTACGGGTTCTTTGCCATGTTCCTCGTGCTTTTCGGGGCAACGGGCGTGGGCAATGCCTCGACCTTTCAGATGATCCCCACAATTTT
>CAYRRF010000021.1:16704-18028 GCA_964426595.1 uncultured Bdellovibrionales bacterium
CAGCCCGAAGAAGATGTGCGTAAGGCGGCAGAACGTGAATCGGCGGCTGTGATTGGCTTTAGCTCGGCTATTGGGGCTTTTGGCGCGTTCTTTATCCCCAAAAGCTATGGGACTTCCATTGCTGCCACAGGCGGTCCAGAGGCCGCATTATGGGTATTTATCGGGTTTTACGCCCTCTGTCTGTTCATGACCTGGTTCTTCTATACCCGGCGGAACGCTGAGGCCAAGTGCTAAAAAACGGGCGCTTGATTCAGATCAAGGGGAGATGTCGGCAAAAGGCGCATCTATGGGGCAGCATATAGGGAGCTATGAGATATGAGTTATTTTATCGACCGAATCAGCTTTTTCTCGCAAAAGCGTGAACCTTTCTCGAATGGCCACGGCATCACGACAGATGAAAACCGGGCATGGGAAAAGGGGTATCGTGACCGCTGGGCGCATGACAAGGTTGTTCGTTCGACACATGGCGTAAATTGCACTGGCTCCTGCTCGTGGAAAATTTACGTCAAGAACGGGCTGATTACCTGGGAAACGCAGCAGACAGACTATCCACGCACTCGCCCCGACCTTCCCAACCACGAACCGCGCGGTTGTGCGCGTGGTGCAAGCTATAGCTGGTATATCTATTCAGCCAACCGTTTGAAATACCCGATGGTGCGTAAGCGCCTTCTGGACCTCTGGCGGAAGACAAAGGAACAAGTCGGCGGCGACCCCGTAAAGGCTTGGGCGACGATTCAGGCTGATCCGATCTTGAGAGCTTCCTATCAACAGGTGCGCGGGCGCGGTGGCTTTGTGCGCGCCGGGTGGGATGAGGCAAACGAAATCGTTGCTGCCGCAAACATCCATACCATCAAGGCGCATGGCCCTGACCGCATTATCGGCTTTTCGCCCATTCCGGCGATGTCGATGATCTCTTATGCCGCAGGCTCACGCTATATGTCCCTTTTGGGCGGCGTGTGCATGAGCTTCTATGACTGGTATTGCGACTTGCCGCCGTCAAGCCCGCAGACATGGGGTGAACAGACCGATGTGCCGGAAAGCGCCGATTGGTACAACGCCGGATTTATCATCATGTGGGGATCAAACGTGCCGCAGACGCGCACCCCAGACGCACATTTCATGACGGAAGCCCGCTACAAGGGAACGCAAGTCGTTACCATCACGCCCGACTACTCCGAAGCGTCGAAATTCGGCGATATCTGGCTTAATCCGCGCCAAGGTACGGACGCGGCGCTGGGTATGGCGATGGGCCATGTCATCCTCAAGGAATTTCACATTGAGAACCCGTCGGAATACTTTGACGATTATTGCCGCGCTTATTCCG
>CAYRRF010000022.1:0-12772 GCA_964426595.1 uncultured Bdellovibrionales bacterium
ATCAGCGATATCCAGGCCCTTACCTATGACACGCCGCAAAATGCCGGTTGCGCTTTTTTCAGCAAAGACGGCGGCGACTTTCCGTTCCTGGACGACAGCCATTACCAATATATGTGGCTGGCCCCTTACCTCGATCATATCGGCACTGACAAACCCGAAGCTGCTTTTATAGTTTTGATGGTCGACACCGTGGGAGCAGAACCGGATTGGGATTCCAGTGCAGAGGCGATTTGCAACTATTACAATGAAAAAAGCGGCATTACCTATACGTTGGATAAATCGGAAACCGTACTGGGTGGCACCAGCCTCAGCATTAACATCGCCAGTCCCGCCGGTGCGGCCAGCACATGGCCTGCCGCGTTCCAAGGCCACGCCACGGGATGCATTTACGATGCCGGCTCCGGCGGTTTTGCACTTTATATGGTCGCCGAAGAACGCTAGGCGTTTGACGGCATAAAGCGCCGCATGGAATCATATACATCCATGATGGTTTCCGGATCAACACCCTGCCGTTCCATTTCATCCAGCGCCTCGCGATAGAGCGTTGCCACATCGGGGACTGGCGTGGAAAGATCATAGGTATTGATATCAAAAAATATTTCTATTTTTTTAGAATCAAAGATAGAAACAACTTCACCTTTTATCATTACACCGTAACTTTCGACCCAGCCGTTTTGATTAAAATTGTGCGCCAGTCCTTCTCCACAACCTTCTTTCACCGAAAAATAACGCCCGCTTCTATCCTCGAAAACTTCCACTACAGAGCCAATATTTAAATTATCTTGCATCATCCAGAAGGATTTTATTCCCTTCTTATCATCTATCTCTGTTACCAAACCTTGTAGGACATTTTTTTCGTATGTAACATGTTGCGTTACGCCTTGATGAGGATTTTTATATATCGCTGGCCCATCCATCATGCACCCACGATAGGTTCTTTCGATGATTGATCCATCTTTCAGGTCAGAAAATTTGTAATAGCCATCTGCAATATTCCCTTGCGCATCATATTCGACTCGTCCAGTTTCAAACAATTCACCGTCTTCATATACTTTCCAGTTTGGCTTATTTTCATCTTCTTCATCATAAATCTTTTGCGATGCTATCTGGCGCACATTACCCTCTAATAGCCAGTATTTCTCACATACCGCCACTTCACCTTTTTCATTGTAGTAGTAATAGAAATCATAGGGTCGTTCACCCTCGCCTTCTGCGGGACAGGTGTATACCTCCCAATTGTCAAAGCTGCGATGATATTCGTGCGGTGTCGCAGGTGGGCGAAGCGTGGTTTCCATCGGATTCTCGTTTGGAAAGGAGGGTACAAGCCGCTATATTAATATGCTAACATGGATTGTGTCAAGCCCTATGGGCCTTTTGAACCGCAGAGACACAGAGAGGGAAGAAGGCGCAGCATTCCGGGTGAGGGGTGTTCCAGTATTATAAAGTTTTCACCGCGAAGAGCGCTAAGACCGCGAAGTCTTTCACCACACTTACCCCACACGTCATCCCCGCGCAAGCGGGGATCCAGTAATATTTAGTACTCTAATCAAACAAATCTTAAGATGATAATTTAAGTTTCTGGATTCCCGTTTTCACGGGAATGACGATAGATGAAAATTACTCTTCTTTACCTTCTTCGTGCGCTTAGCGTGCTTTGCGGTGAAAAACTTATTTAATAGTGCAACACCCCTCACCCTGAATGCTGCGCATTCTTCCCTCTCCCGCAAGGGGAGAGGGTAATACTTCTTCGTGCCCTTCGTGGTTCAATCTTCTTTGCACACATTAAAAAACCCCGCACGCGGCGGGGTTTTCGAAAATCTTGGAACGCCTTAGACCGAAGCTTTGCGGCCCGGTTTGGCTTTCGGTGCAGCTTTCGCTTTGGCTGATGTTTCATCGGCACCGGTTGCTTTGGGCTTGGCAGGCTTTTTCTCTTTTTTCGCCGCGGGTGCAACGGGAGCGGTTGGATCGACCGAACCGACCGTGGTTTCGTTCTGGTTGGCGCCACTGTCTTGACCGCGGGCGGTGACATCACGATCGACCAGCTCGATGATCGCCATCGGAGCCGCATCGCCGTAACGGAAGCCGGCCTTCAATACGCGGGTATAGCCGCCGTTGCGTGTTTTGTAACGCGGAGCCAGAACGTCGAACAATTTGCGAACCTGGTTCTCATCGCGCACTTCCGACAAAGCGGCACGACGATTGGACAGACCGCCTTTTTTGCCCAAGGTGATCACGCGGTCCATGACGCGGCGCAATTCTTTGGCTTTCGGCAGGGTGGTGACGATTTGCTCGTGCTTGATCAACGCGGTCATCATATTGGCCCACAACGCTTTGCGGTGGCTGGAGGTGCGGCTTAAACGACGCATATTCTTACGGTGAAACATGACGTTTCTCTTCTTTCTGCCCCGCGGGGCGCTGGTGCACTCCGTGGAATGCGGATGGATGGTATTTCCATCAAGCAGCAAGCTGGCAAGATGGCGGCTGTTTTAAACCTCTCCCTCCGGGAGAGGTCGCCGAGTTTTACGAGGCGGGTGAGGGATAAATAAACAGTGCCTATACACCCCTCACCCGTTCGCGGCTTGCGCCGCTTACGACCTCTCCCGCAAGGGGAGAGGTAATTCTTTGTTAGCTGAATTGCTCTTCCATTTTGCGGGCGAGGTCTTCAATATTTTCCGGCGGCCAGGACGGGATCGTCATGCCAAAGGTCAGGCCCATGGCCGTCAATAGCTCTTTGATCTCGTTCAAGGACTTGCGGCCAAAGTTCGGCGTGCGCAGCATGTCGCTTTCGCTCTTTTGAACCAGGTCGCCGATATAGATGATGTTGTCGTTCTTGAGGCAGTTGGCCGAACGTACCGACAGTTCCAGCTCTTCGACTTTGCGCAACAGGTTGCGGTTGAAGGGCAGGTCGACTTGTTGCGTCGCAACGCCGACAGCATCGGGATCTTTAAAGTTGATGAACACGGCCAGCTGGTCTTGCAGAATGCGGGCAGCATAGGCCACGGCATCTTCCGGGGTCAGCGCGCCGTTGGTTTCCACTTCCAGCGTCAGCTTGTCGTAGTCGGTAACCTGACCGACGCGGGTGTTGTCGATCGTGTAGGCCACGCGACGTACCGGCGAGAAAATGCTGTCGACCGGGATCAAACCGATCGGCGAGTCTTCGGCGCGGTTTTGCGTTGCCGGGCGATAGCCTTTACCGGTTTGCACCATCAATTCCATGTTCAATTCCGAACCGCGGTCCAATGTGCACAGGACCAGTTCCGGATTGACGATTTCCATTTCCGAAGTCGTCGTGATCATGCCGGCGGTCACTTCGCAAGGACCTTTGGCATGCAATTGCAGCGTACGCGGCAGGTCGCTGTGCGCGCGCAAAGCGATTTGCTTGACGTTCAGGATGATGTTGACGACGTCTTCACGCACGCCCGGGATTGTCGAGAACTCGTGCTGGACGCCAGCGATCTTGATACCGGTAACAGCCGCGCCTTGCAGCGACGACAACAGCACGCGACGGATCGCGTTGCCCAAGGTCATACCAAAGCCGCGCTCGAGAGGCTCGGCCACCAGTACGCCGAAACGCTTGGCGTCACGGTACTTGTCGGTCTTGGTAGCAATTTTTTCCGGTTTAATCAGATGGAGCCAGTTTTTTTGTATCACGGTGCACCTCAAAAAAAGTTATCTAGTACGTTCGTCTTGTGTCTTATACGCGGCGGCGTTTCGGCGCGCGGCAACCATTGTGCGGGATCGGCGTCACGTCCTTGATCACGTTGATGACCAGGCCAGCAGAAGCCAGACCGCGCAGCGCGGACTCGCGTCCGGTGCCGGGGCCTTTGATGTAGGCGTTGACAGTCTTCAGACCGTGTTCCATCGCTTTTTTCGCAGCGACGTCGGCAGCCACCTGCGCGGCGTAAGGCGTCGATTTACGCGAGCCTTTAAAGCCTTGGTGACCGGCGGACGACCAGGCAATCGTGTTGCCTTGCGCATCCGAGATCGTGATGATGGTGTTGTTGAACGTGGCGTTCACGTGGGCATCACCCGATGTAATGTTTTTGCGTTCACGCTTTTTAGTGGTGGAAGCGCGTTTCTCAGCTGTGGTTTTTGCTTTTTCGTTCATGGATCACCTACTTATTTCGTAACTTTTTTCTTACCAGCAACAGCAATCGGCTTGCCTTTGCGGGTGCGGGCGTTGGTACGGGTACGCTGACCGCGGACCGGCAGGCCACGACGGTGGCGCGTCCCGCGATAGCAGTTGATGTCCTGCAAACGCTTGATGTTCTGTGCGACTTCGCGGCGCAGATCCCCTTCAACCTTATAGTTGCGGTCGATCTCTTCGCGGATCTTGACGATTTCGTCTTCGGTCAGCTCCGATACGCGGCGGCTTTCAGGAATGCCGCAGACTTTGGCGATCGCAACCGCGTTGGTCGGACCGATGCCATAGATGTAACGAAGGGCGATAATGACCCGTTTTTTAACGGGGATGTTAATACCAGCAATACGTGCCACGGGAGGTCTCCTTATCATACCGGACCGAATCGCTGGTGGCGTCATTGTCCGGAAGTCGCTTTGGTGTCGGCAGCGACGCGCCTTATTTTTGTTTATTTTCAATGCATTAGCAGTGGCTGCCGCCGCATCGGCTTGGGCCTGTTTGCGCCAAGGGCTCGGATTATAGGGACTAACCCCCTGAAGTCAAGGGAAAAGAATCCCGCCTTTGCCTTTTAACCCTCGCCCCTCTTTAGAGCGGGAGAGGGAAGAATGCGCAGCATTCCGGGTGAGGGGTGTTGTACAATGAGATAAGTTTTCACCGCGAAGCGCGCCCTTCCCGGCGGACCCTTTATATAAAGGCCAGGGCTGGACATTAACCATTGACATAGGACGCATAGTCGTCTTATGCTCTGCGGCACTGCCCCTGCCCCCGACTCGAGAAGGAGTTCGCTATGACTGAAGACATCCTCGCCGCGCCCTTTGGCTATACACAAGAATTGCCTTTTCATACCGTCTCTTTGCAAAAAGGTAAGCTTGCAGCGTTTGCGGTTATCGAATATGCGGACGCAGCACAAAAGATCACCGAAGTGCGCACGACCGAAGGGTTACTCATCGCCCAGGCCTGTTCCAACGTTTCCATTGCCGATGAATCCCCCTTTTGGGCCATCCTGGAATGCGTAAGAAATAATGAAGACACTTTCGAGCATCTGACACCAGAGGAAGCAACGGCGCAACCCCACCGCTTCGGAGGAGAGCATTTCGTGAAAAATCCAAACCGGGTTCTCCTTGGAAATATGGAGTACAAGACGAACTCCTTGGACATCGCTGCTGAGTTTGTACTTTTTGCAGATGGCATCGAAGCTTTTTGCGCAGAACCCTTACCCTCGCAAACAAACAAAACCCAAACATTATACAAAGAAAACACGGCTGAATTTATACAACAGGGCAATCGCAAGATGGCCGCACTCGGGCTTTAACACGTGCCGAACAGTCCGTTCATGCCTGATGCAGTGTTTCTTCCGATCTTTGAACCGCAGAGTCACAGAGATACCTTACCCTCGCCCCTTGCGGGAGAGGGAAGAATGCGCAGCATTCCGGGTGAGGGGTGTGGCGCTACTATAAAGTTTCCACCGCAAAGCGCGCGAAGACCGCGAAGTTTTTCACCACACCTAACCTCCACGTCATCCCCGCCCCCGCCTGCGCGGGGATAAATTCCAACGGGGATCCAGTGTTTACAAGCATTCCTGGATTCCCGCTTTCGCGGGAATGACGATAGATGAAAATTACTCTTCTTTACTTTCTTAGCGCCCTTCGCAGTGAAAGCAAAAAACTTTTGTGTGCTTTAGTTTTATTGTTCCTGCCCTTATAATCAGAGTTCATGACACCTCCCAATTCCCCCGATCCGGAAATCGTACAACGCGCAGACGCGTATGTGGCGCGCGTTGCCAACGCTTACAAGAAATCTTTTATCTACGCTGGAATTTCTTATATGTGCTTGATTGCGTGGCTATGGCGTCCTGCCGGGCAATTACAACAAGACGCTGAACAGCATGCCCTGCAAAAAGTTCTTACAGAGGTCAGCTCGTACCACCAAAACCATCCGCATCAGCGGATCGAGCTTCCCGGCACCAGCGTGACCCTTTCGCCCGATAGTCTTGAAAAAGACCTCAAGGAGCAAATGATCAACAGCATGGAAAAAGATCCGCCCTTAGGCGCAGGCGATGTCATGGCGCTGATGATGGGCGAGGCGACGCTGTTCGCCCTGTCTGGATTGTTCTATCGTAATCGGCGCGAGCTGGCGTGCGATTTGGCCAAAGACGATCCGGATGCACAAGACATCTATGCGCATTTGGCGCACTCTTTGGAATCCCCCAAACCGCATTAAATTTGTTACCGCGAAGCATTGAACCACAGAAAATTGTGTCACCCTGAGCCGTGAGGCGAAGGGTCTCAGAGGGGAAATGTACGCATTTCGAGATCCTTCGCTTTCGCTCAGGATGACAAAAGTGAAGGGTTTCACCGCGAAGAACGCAAAAACCGCGAAGGGTATTCTTACTACCAACCCTCTCCCCTTGCGGGAGAGGGTGCCTGAACGTATGTGAAGGCGGTGAGGGGGAGGAAAAAGTTCGGTCACCCCTCACCCTTTCGCGACTGCGTCGCTCAAGACCTGAACGTATACGTTCAGCCCACAAGGGGAGAGGTTTTATAGCAAAAATCTTCTTCGCGCTCTTAGCGACCTTCGCGGTGAAAAAGACAAAACCCTTCGCCGCGAAAAACTACTTCAACACATCCGCGCTGGCTTTGAGGATGGCGTTACGGACTTTGATCGCGTGCGCGCCGTCGGTGGCGGGGCCTTCGACAAAGGCAATCGTCAGGTTCTTGCCGTTATTAAAGAACAGCAGCGCACCGATCGTGGACGCCCCTTTGCGCGGCGCACAGGCCACTTCGGCGACGATCCACGACAACGCCTTGTTCTTTTGCAGCACGGACGCTTCGGCCACGAACTCGCCGGCACACGTCGCACGCAAGCCGCGCATATAGGCGGTGGCGCTGGCATTGAGATCGCCGGCGGCTTTTTCCTGCTTGGCGCCGATGAAAAGCCCTTGTTGCTGCCACGCATAGTCCAGTGGCTTGTTGCCCGCCGCACCGGGTTTGCTCATCAGCAACATGGTCGGCGCAACACCCGCGCGGCGCATGATCTCGTTTAAATCGGTGGGCAAAAGCGGCTGGGGCACAGGCGGCGGCTCGGGTTGTTTTTCGGCCACAGCCACAGGCTGTTTCTTCGCTTCCGGTTTATCTTCTTTCACCGCTTTCTCTCCTGCCACAGGCAGGGTCGGCATGGCGGATGCAACTTTTTCGGTCGGTACCGCAACCGGTGCGGCGGCCGTATCATCATCCAGCAAATCATCCGGCACTTGCGCCATCGTCGGTTTTTTGCCTTCGGCCAGATTCTTGTTCGTCGTCACGCAATCGCGGAGTGCTGCCACGGCGCCATCCATGCCATCCAACAGAAATACCACCTCATCCGAGGGCCCGCGCAGGTGCAACACATTGCCTTTGCGCATCTGGTCGGGCAGCGCCTCGGGGATGCCGATGGTCATTACCTGGCTGTTGATCGCCACCGCATCCACGGGAAACACGTCGCGCTTGTCGATCTGGATCGTCAAATCATATTGCTGGTTGGGCTGCATCTTGTCTTGCGGGAAATGCAGCGCCAGGCGCGTCACGCCGTCGCGATTCTCGGCCAGAATCATCATCGTGCCGTTATCGTACATGTTCTTGACCAGGCAATGGTCAAAGCCCTTGTCGTCGTTATTGCTTTCGGTCTTCCATTGATAGATCGGCTTGGTCGATTGCAACGCCACGGGCTCGGCATGCGCCGCCGCCATCACGAAAATCAAACCGCTGACCAAAGCAAAAAGACGCATGGGCTTATTTTCCTTTTAATTCGTTGAGCATTTTCTCACGCAGATCGAACATCTGGGCGCCGCGTGCGGGAACGGATTGTGTCTCCCACACATGCACGCCGTCGTCTTGCTGCACCAACAGCCAGGTCGACAACGTGGTTTTGCCGTTGACGGTGCATTTGCTTTCCATCGGCTGGGCCTGGGCCGCGCCGATTGTTTCCGGCACACCCATTTGCGAGTCAAACGCACCGGCGCATTTCTGTTGCGCGCGTGCCAAGGCCTGATCCGCCGCGTCCAGTATATCGCTGGTCGAGGCGTGCGTGACGGTGCCGTTCAACGCGCTGCGCGCATCGCTCCACGTAACGGCATCGCTTTGTTGCGTGACACGCGCCGAGGCTACACCGCTGGCTTGCAACAGCTGGGTGACTTCTTGTGTCGCCGAAGCTTTTGTCATCGGTGCGGGGATAGGCGCAACGGGCGCCGTCAACGGTGTTGGCATCGGTGCAGCCACCGGCGGCATCACCGGTTCTTGCAGCGGCATCGGTACGGGCGCAAGCGGCGCGGAAGCTTTGGGCGTCGAACCCGCAACTGCGGACACGTGCTTGTCATCAAACAACAGACCGTGAATAGGCGTCGGCGATGCCACAGGCGCATCGGCCAGCGCGTCTTCGGCGGTGGTCGTTTCTTTTGCCTCTGGCAACGCCGTTACAGTCGAAGCTTTTTCTTCGACGGTTTTCTCAGGCATGGGCGCGGCCACCGGCGGCGCTTCTTGCACGATATGCGGCGGTGTAACAACAGGCGGCGCGGTGATATTTTCAGGTGTCGGCATCGCTACAGGCGCAGGAGTTGGCGCTGCTACAGGTGCGGGCATTGCCACGGGCTCGTCTTTTACCACAGGCGTTGCCACGATTGGCGCCGGAGTCGGGATTGCAACGGGAGCGGTCGCAGGCGCCGCTTGCGGCACGGACACGCCGGTGCATTGCGCGAATGTTGTCATGGCGTCGTTGATGCCTTCGACATCAAACACCGACACCACACCCGGCATCGTCACGACAAGCTGGTGCGCATCGTTCAACGCACCAAAGAAACTGCCCTTGCGGCCCAGTTGCGCGATGATGGTTTTGCTGGTTTCGGCATAGCCGGTGAAATCTTCATCAAAGCCGTTATCGGTGGCGACATTGATACGGTAGTCGCGTTTGGTTTTCAGCATCTCGAGGCCGTAATTGACGCCCAAAGTTGCAAAGCCGTCGGCACGCTGGCCAATCATCAAGGTCAGGCTGTTATCATACGTGCCTTCCAGCAAGCAAAAGCCGCTGGCATTTTGCGCGCCGATATGCCGCATTTTCCAGCTGCCGATGCGGTGCGCGGCCGGCGGCAAGTTCGTCACGCGCGGCGGGGGCGGTACATCGGCAGGCGCCACTACGGGCGCTGTGTGCGCGCCATCTTGAATCACGCGCATCTGTTCGACAGGCGCGACAATCGGCGGCGGTGCGGGCGGTGTTTGTGCAACCGTGCGCGTCACGGGGGGCGCTTCGACGGGTGGCGTTTCTTTTTCCGTCGGCGCATTGTCCAGCAACGCATCTTTGGGTGCGTGTGCTGCTGCCAGTGGCACGCGCGAGGCTTTGTCGTCGGTTGCCATCATCTCGTCTTTTTTATCGGCTGCCGGGGCTGCTGCTTCTGTTGCAGGCGCGTCCACCAGATCCGCCGCTTCCATTCGGGCGCGCGCCAGTTGCGATTTCAGATCGGTGGCGGCATCCCCCGCGGCCCATGCGGGAACAGTACAGGCGGCCAAAAGAACGGCCATCACAGACACGCGGACAGAAGGAAAAAAAAGGCGCATGAAGGAACCTCGAGCGGGTGGAAAAGGACAGGAAAACGTCTGTCTTCATATATGCCCGTATCCTTAACAAATGTCACGAGGGGTTAGGGTCCTCCCCTTGCCTTTCCGACCCTTCTGCCCTGCCCTCTTTTTATAAATTATGTCTTTACTTGAGGAGCCGGATCGGCTAGACTGGGCCTACTTCCCCCCCTCGAATCAGGAGCTGCTTATGAACACGTCTTTTGCGTACACCGAGACCGATACCGCTCCGACCCGTACCGTCGTGATGCTGCCCAAAACCTTTACCGACCCGACGGCGGCCGAACAATTACAAGGCATCCTGCTGGACGAGCTTGACCTGACATCGCATATAGCCAAGGCACCACGCGCTAACGTTACGTTTGCGATGGCCGAGAATCTGGAATCCTTCGGTGATGTGCGCTCAAAGAAAATATTGCTGGTGGTCAGCAACCCTGAGATTTGCGACCAGTTCAATGCCAGCGGCCTGAGCGCTGTGTGTTATCCCTTAACGGAATTTCCAAATGGCTTGGCCAGCAAACAGCAAAAAACCGCCGCAAAAAGAAACTACTTTGAGCAGCAGGAAAACGCCAAGCGCGAGATTTTGAATTTTATTCTTACGTAATTTTTACGTTCTGCACTCAGCGTTTAAAACATCCATAATGGCTTGCGAGACCTGCGGGACGGGGGCCATGCCGTCGACCTGTTTCAACAGGCCTTTTTCGGCATAGTATGGCAGGATCGGCGCGGTCTGGTTGTAGAAATTATTCAGGCGCTCGCGCACTTTTTCTTCTTTGTCATCGCTGCGGCAAACGATATTGGTCGAGCCGCAATTGTCGCACACGCCTTCGACCTTGGTCGGATTGAACTTGGCATGATAGCTGGCGCCGCAATCGACACAGCTGCAACGGCCGATGATACGCTCGACCAGCGCGTTGTCGTCGACTTTTAATTCAATCACGGCCTTCAGCGTGCGTTTCTTTTCCGTCAGCATCGCATCCAACGCCTTGGCTTGCGCCACGGTCCGCGGGAAACCGTCCAGAATGAAACCGTTCTTGCAATCGGGTTGGTCGATACGCTCGGAAATAATCTTGATCATCAGGTCATCGGGCGCATATTTGCCGGCATCCATCAAGGCCTTCAGTTCCTGCCCCAGCGCGTCCTGCGTCATCACGCGGTGGCGCAAAATATCCCCCGTCGATAACTGCACGATGTGGAACGCATGTTCCAGCATTTTTGCTTGCGTGCCTTTTCCCGCGCCCGGCGGGCCCATCAGGATCAGGATCATTTCTTGCCCGACCCTTTCAAACGCGACTTGCGCAGCAAGCCTTCATATTGATGGGCGATCATATAGGAGTGGATCTGCGACACCGTATCCATGGTCACGCTTACCGCGATCAGCAACGACGTCCCGCCAAAATAGAACGGGATCGAATAGCGCGAGACCAGAAACTCGGGCAGCAGACAGATAAACACCATGTACAGCGCGCCGATGGCCGAGATACGCGTCAACACGTAATCCAGATAATCGGCCGTCGATTTGCCCGGACGCATGCCGGGAATAAAGCCGTTGGCTTTGCGCAAGTTCTCGGCCGTTTCCACCGGATTGAACACCAGCGCCGTATAGAAGAACGTAAAGAAGATGATCAGGAACGCATAGGTGAGCATATAGATCGGCTGGCCGTGTTGCAGCCAGCGCGCAATATCCGCCATGAAACCCGTGGCCTGATTGCCGGCGAAACCGATCAGCGTCATCGGCAACAGCAGCAAGCTGGACGCAAAGATCGGCGGAATAACACCCGACGTATTTAATTTAAGCGGCAGGTGCGTGGACTCGCCGCCAAACACTTTCATGCCGACCTGGCGCTTGGGGTATTGCACGGCGATGCGGCGCTGGGCGCGCTCCATGAAGACGATGAACATGATTACACCGACCACCATCACCAGAATGAACATGACCGCAGGCGTAGAAATCGCCCCCTCACGGCCCAAAGCAAACAGCTGCGTCACCGCCGTAGGCAAGCGTGCCACGATACCGGCAAAGATGATGAGCGACGTACCGTTACCAATGCCGCGCGCGGTAATTTGCTCGCCCAGCCACATCAGAAACACCGTACCGCCGACCAGCGTCACGACGGTTGTCGCGCGGAAAAACAGACCCGGATCGATAACAGCAGACCCTGCGGAGCCGGCCATGCTTTCCAGACCCACCGCCAGACCATAGCCTTGGATCGCGGCAATGATCACGGTCAGGTAACGCGTATATTGCGACATTTTCTTGCGGCCGATTTCGCCTTCTTTTTTCAATTGCTCCATCGCCGGAACGACCGCCGCCATCAGCTGGATGATGATCGACGCCGAGATATACGGCATGATGTTCAAGGCGAAAATCGCCATGCGCTGTAACGCACCGCCCGAGAACATGTCGAACATGCCAAGGATGCCCTTGGTCTTGGTTTTGAAGATATCGGCCAGAACATGGGCGTCGACGCCGGGCAGCGGGATGTGCGTGCCGATGCGGTAAACGATCAGCGCGCCCAAGGTAAACAGGATGCGGGCTTTCAGGTCTTTGGCCTTGCCAAAGGCGCCCCAGTTAAATTGCGTGGCCAGTTGTTCGGTTGCCGATGCCATGGTGTTATCCGATTCCTAAATAGGTTAAAATTTGCGGCCCATTCTAGCGTCCGCAAAGGCTTTTGCCAACCCCTCGACCCCGGGGCCCCAGCCGCGGGAAGGCGCCATTATTATGTTGACAAGTCGGGTGGCGCGGCTAAGGTAAAGCGCATCGTATTTTCGCCCCCAAAAGGATGCCCGTGATGGAAGTCATAGATAACGTTGAGATTAAGCGTATTTACGCACATAGCCAACGCAAGAAGAAAAGGAAGGGTGACAAACCCGCTCCACCTTTTCTTACAGAGGAACGATTCTTAAAAGATGGCGTATGTATCAAACAAATCTCTCACAAAAGAGATGGTTGTCGCATAACCATCGAAACCGATCCGGAAACACAGATACAGCGCAAAACTGAGATTGATAAAAACGGCGTAACAAGAAG
>CAYRRF010000022.1:12782-16218 GCA_964426595.1 uncultured Bdellovibrionales bacterium
ACAAGAAGCATCACACATAGTTTGTATTGGACTCCCGTTGGATCCCAGCATTATTTCTATCCTAATGGTCTTAGCAAAAGCTATTGTCACTACGACATGAAGGGTAAACGCAAACGTGTCGGTACCGCAATCGAATGGGCGGAAAACGGCGTTGTAACCGAATACGCTACCTATGACGAAAATGGCAGCGGTAAACGTATCGGGCCACGGGTTTTACGCGCTGCCAATGATAGGCATGTGTATTGCATCGAAAATTACTCGCCGCAAGGAACGTTGCAGCACCGCTATGATTTTAATCCCGACGGCTTGTTACGCCTTGAAAAGATCTATGACGCAACGGGTCAAAACGTCGTCCAAAGCAATGTGCGCCGTCCGGACGGCAGTGTTGCATCCATGCGCGGAAACATCACAGACAGCCACCGCTATGATTTCTTATATCCGGATGGCGTCTGTCATTGTTTTGACACGGCAGGGAATGAAACGTTGGAATATTACAACGCTTTCGAAGAGACATCGAAAGAAATATTTCTTTTAACACGCCCCTTACGGGATGTGACCGCCCTGTTCCGCAGCAACAAGGTGGATTTCGATCCCGTCGCCTTCCGCGCCATGACGGTCGGTACGGTGCAGGATATCGTGCAAAAATCCGCCCCAGGATATAAGCCCACACCCACGGTTTGAACAAGGCCATTCTTTTCGCAGTGAAGAACCTTCACTTTTGTCATCCTGAGCGAAAGCGAAGGATCTTAGAAGGAAACAAGTGCGCCCTCTAAGACCCTTCGCCTATACGGCTCAGGGTGACAAAAAAGAAAAGAAAAAACCCGCTATTATTCCAGCTTATACCGGCGCTACTTTGTTTCTTGATTCTTGAACAACCTTTACAAGCTCTTCAAGACCATGCTTCTTGACGATATCGTCAAAATTCGGACGTGCCGTGTCTATTTTATCAACGGCATTTTCATTCCAGAGCTGTCTCAAATTAAAAGCGTAATAGACGGGGGCACCAACCATCGCCCAACCTAAAGGGGTTTTTAGTTGGTACAATTTTTCAGTTGCGTCTTTTTGAAAAGAAACATCAATACAACTATAACGCATACCATTATGCATACGTACCATTAATGCACCATCATCATTATACCACTGACGGTCTCGCCATATATTTTCTGAAGGATCTTTAATGTATTCAACCAATAATTCATCACGGCCGCCCGTAAATGTGTAACGATAAGAAGCTTGGGTTTTCTCATTACTAATTTCCAGACTTTTTAATGTTTTCCCCATCTCAAGGAAAACTGTTGTCTCATCCGCTGTGCCTTGAATCTTTCGAATTGCACCATTGTCGTCTGTCTCACGAATATCGATGGAATAATGGGGCGTCGCCTGCGGGGTCATGACTAACCTTTCTAGAAGAATATAAAGGGGACTATGGCGTCATAATAGACTAATTATCAAGCTATGTCAATACTCTCTATTATTAACTCTTTCAATTGGTTAATAAAGAAAAACCCCGCTGCATGCGGGGTTTTTGAATGGTGACTGGATCCCGGCTCTTTTATATGCGCTGTCGCGCGGGCCGGGATAGCTCTTCGAGCTATTTCTTCTTCGCGGCCGTTTTCGCTTTGCGGGCCGAGGTTTTGACGCGGCCTTTGGCGGCTTTGTACGCAGCGGTTTTCGCTTTGCGGGCGGCTTTGCTTGCGTCTGTTGCTTGCGGCTTGCGTGGACCTTTGGTTTTCTTCGTAACCAAAGCGGTCATGCTGCCACCGGCTTTTTCAACAGCAGCCTTCGCGGCATCCGAAGCGCCGGCGATGCTTAACGTGACTTTGGTTTTCAAGGTGCCTTTGGCCATCAGGCGTACGCCATCAGCGATTTTCGAAATCAGGCCAGCGGCTTTCAATGCAGCGGCGTCGATGGTTTTCGCAGCGTCCAGTTTCTTGGCGTCGATTGCGGTTTGCAATTGGCCCAGATTGATCACCGAGAATTCGCCACGGCTGTGGTTGTTGAAACCGCGTTTCGGCAAACGGCGGAACAGCGGCATCTGACCGCCTTCAAAGCCTTTAATCGAAACACCCTGACGGGCTTTTTGACCTTTGATACCGCGACCGGAGGTCTTGCCTTTACCCGAACCGATACCACGGCCGACGGACATCGGCTTTTTGGTGGCGCCCGGATTGTTGCGCAGTTGATTGAGTTTCATCTTACTTCTCCGTAACGATCGTGACGAGGTGCGCCACTTTGTTGATCATGCCGCGGACGCTTGGCGTATCTTCCAAGGTGCGCGTGCGGTTGAGTTTGTTCAGGCCCAGACCGATCAGCGTTGCGATCTGGTCTTGCGTGTGACCGCTCTTGCTGCGGATCTGCTTCACCGTAACGGTGGCACCGGTTTTGGCGGGCGCTGTCGCTTTTTTCGCCGCAGGTTTTTTCGCTGCTGCGGTTTTTGTGGTTTTTGCTTTTGTTTCAGCCATAGTGCCCTTCCTTATTCACCGGCGGTTTCAGTCGCTTCGACTTCTTCGCCCTTTTTCTTGCCTAAAATTTCAACGACGCGCTTGCCACGGCGGTTTGCAACCGAACGCGGGCTTTGCGTGTTCATCAAACCGGCCAAGGCTGCCTTGACCATGTTGTGCGGATTATTCGAGCCCAGCGATTTGGCAACGACGTCTTGAATGCCCAAAACTTCGAAGACAGCGCGGATCGGACCGCCGGCGATAACGCCGGTACCCGGAGGAGCCGTACGCAGGTGCACGCGACCGGCGCCGAAGCGGCCGAACATGTCGTGGTGCAACGTGCGGCCTTCGCGCATCGGGATGCGGACCATGCTGCGGCGCGCTTGCTGCGTCGCTTTGGTGATCGCATCGGGAACTTCGCGCGCTTTTGCCGAGCCGTGGCCGATTTTGCCTTTGCCGTCGCCGACAACAACCAGAGCCGCAAAGCCAAAGCGTTTACCGCCTTTTACGACTTTTGCAACGCGGTTGATGCTGACCAGGCGCTCGATGATATCGTCTTTGGCTTCACGATCATCGCGACCTTTGGACTCTCGGTTTTCGCGTGTGTTTTCTTTTGTCATTCCGTTACTCCCTAAAACTCAAGACCGGCTTCACGAGCGGCATCGGCCAAAGCCTTGATGCGTCCGTGATACAAAAATTGACCGCGGTCGAAAACAACGGCAGCAACACCGTTCTTTTTGGCGCGTGTGGCGACCAAAGTGCCGACCGTTTTCGCGGCATCCACGGTGGCGCCGGTTTTCAGTTTGCCCTTCAGCTCTTTGTCGATCGTGCTGGCAGCAGCCAAGGTGCGGCCGCTGGCATCATCGATGACCTGTGCATAGATATGCTTGCTGGTGCGGTGTACGGACAAGCGCACACGTCCCGTTTTCTGCGTCGCGGCGCGCACGGCGTTACGGACGCTGTGCTTGCGGCGTTCTTTGGTAGTGGTTGCGGTG
>CAYRRF010000022.1:16228-18006 GCA_964426595.1 uncultured Bdellovibrionales bacterium
TTGATGTAACTGTTTTTGCCATGTTAACCTCTGTTATTTCTTCTTGCCTTCTTTCATCGCAACGTATTCGCCCTTATAGCGCACGCCTTTGCCTTTGTACGGCTCGGGTGGGCGGAAGGAACGGATGTCCGCTGCGACTTGACCGACTTGCTGCTTGTTAAAGCCGCTTACAACGACTTCGGTCGCGGTCGGCGTTTCGATCTTGATGTTCGCCGGGATCGGGAAACGGATTTCGTGGCTATAGCCCAGGTTCAACACCAGGTCTTTGCCTTGGATGGCGGCTTTGTAACCAACGCCGCGCAATTCCATTTCCTTTTTGAAACCGTTGCTGACGCCTTCAACATAGGTGTTGAGCAGCGCGCGTGTCGTTGCCCACTGGGCGACGGTGAAACGGTTCGACTTATCTTTGGGTGTCACGACCAATGCGCCGTCTTTTTGTTCGACGGTGACATCGTCACGAATAGCCAGTGTCATTTCGCCCAGCTTGCCTTTGACGGTGACGCTTTCGTTCGTCAGCGTTGCGGTGACGCCGCTTGGCAGTGTTACAGGGTGTTTACCAACTCGAGACATTTTCTTTCTCCCTTAGAACACGCTGCACAGGACTTCACCGCCGACATTCGCCTGTTTGGCTTCCTGATCGGACATGACGCCCTTGGGGGTGGACAAAATAGCGATACCCAAACCGTTGTGTACGGGTTTCAGGTCCGTGATCTTGCTATAGACGCGGCGACCGGGGGTCGATACGCGTGCGATTTCCTTGATCACAGGCTCGCCTTCATAATATTTCAGTTCAACGGTGACTTGCTCTTGACCGTTGGAAGCTTTTTCCAGGCTAAAGTCACGGATGTAACCTTGGCGCTTCAAAACTTCCAAAACGTTGTTGCGCAGGCGCGAGGTCGGGCTTTTCACGACTTTCATGCGTGCCGACTGTCCGTTGCGGATGCGCGATAACAAATCGCCCAGTGGATCAGTGTATGCCATTCGATTCTCTCCTCTTCCTTACCAGCTCGATTTAACGACGCCGGGCAATTTGCCTTCGTTCGCCAGTTTGCGGAACAAAACACGGTTCATGCCGAACTTGCGCATGAAGCCACGCGGACGACCGTCATAGGTGCAACGGTTGCGATAGCGCGAGGCCGAGCTATAGCGCGGCATCTTGTTTAGTTTTTCTTGCAGAGCGATCACGTCTTCAAAGGACAATTCGCCTTTGCGAGCTTTGTTCATCTCTGTCTTGATTGCGGTGCGCTTGGCTTTGTATTTTTTTACCAGCTTGCCGACTTTATCCATTTTGTTACGTACGCCGATTTTGGCCATCTTTATCTCCCACGGAACGGAAAGTTGAGTTCTTTTAACAGCGCGCGTGCTTCGTCGTCATTTTTTGCTGTTGTGCAAACGACGATATCCATCCCGCGAACCGTGTCGATTTTATCGTATTCGATCTCGGGGAAGATCAGCTGTTCTTTGATGCCCAAGGCATAGTTGCCGCGCTTGTCAAAGCTGCGCGAGGACAAACCGCGGAAGTCCCGCTGGCGTGGCAACGCGATGTTGATCAAACGATCCAGGAATTCATACATGCGTTTGCCGCGCAAGGTAACCTTGCAGCCAATCGCCATGTCGTCGCGCACTTTGAACTGTGCGATGGATTTCTTGGTACGGGTGATGATCGGCTTTTGGCCTGAGATAAGCGCCATATCGGCAGCAGCGTTATCGACCGCTTTACGATCAACGACGGCGCGCTTGCCCGGGCTCATGTTCAGCACGATTTTTTCCAAGCGCGG
>CAYRRF010000023.1:0-17473 GCA_964426595.1 uncultured Bdellovibrionales bacterium
GCCCTTGCGGTGTTGGCAGACCTTTGTCCGTAAAAATAAATACCTGTTCGGATCCAAGGTAACTGCCCGTGCCTATGATTTTTGAACCATCCGCACTTAAATACGTTCCTCTGAAATTCAGAGTGTCTGACAGATCCCATCCCGTATAATCAACACCAGCCGTGGTCAGCAAATCTTCCAGCGTGTGATAACCGTCTGTTGTTGTCCAACGAAAAAATTTACCAATGATACCCAACACTCCAGCAATCACCGAGCCGTCTGCGTTCATGGTGTATTCACTAATATCGTTTGCATTCTCGGCACCAATACCCACCATACCCGTTTCTTGCGTCCAGCGAAACACTTCTGCAACGTTCGAAGCATTAAAGGCGTATCCTGCAATGACTGTACCATCATCACTTATCAGCGTTCCGTAGCTGTGGTTTGTACCACTCAAAGATCCCAAACCAACCATGCCATCGCTTTGTGTCCAAATAAAGGCTTCTTGTGACACGCCATTGTCACTGACACCGGTGATAACAGAACCATCGCGCGAAACAGCATAGGCACGTGAATCGTTGCCGCCTAAATCCCCTAAATTTATCATACCGTCAGCAAGCGTCCATTTGAAAGCTTGGACGTTATTTGCATTATCTCTTGAAAGTCCCACGATAACCGAACCATCATAGGAAGAGTCATACGGTACGCCGTAAAAATTGGCCGCACCTAGACTCCCCATATGCACCATCCCTCCACCGCTGGTCCACACGAACGGTTGGTCGACTCCATTATGCGCTCCCGTATCACCAAAACCAAAAATGGTCGAACCATCCCCACTGATTCCCGAAGTGTTGCTATAGGTACCACCGGCCATTACTCCCAACGAAACCATGCCAGTCCCTTGCGTCCAGCGCGTCGCACGATTCACAAAACCATTATTGCTTATACCCGAGACAATTGTTCCATCAGCGCTTACGCCCGTAGCCCACGACATCACACCCAATGTGCCGATATCTTGCATGCCATTATCTAACGTCCACACGAAGGCTTTTTCATTCGCTCCATCACTAGAGCCGCCGACAATCACTGAACCATCTGCACTGACGCCTGTTGCATAGCTGTAGGTCGCAGCTAAAGAGCCTATTCCCGTAAGTTCCAAATTTGCCGCCAATGCCGGAGCGATACTCATTTGTTCAATGAGTAATAAAATCAATACCAGACGGGATCCATATCGAAAAAAATGCATATACCAAGCCTTAACCTCAGTTAAACAGCAAGTATTTAAGACTCATTATACAGATATTATATATGTATATTAATATTGGGTGGTGACTGTCTTTATTTCTTGAAAAGCTTCCAGGCCCTCGGACCCGCTTTCACGGCCCTGACCCGAGTGTTTGATGCCGCCGAAGGGCGCCGCCGCAAAGGAAATAAAGCCGGTATTCACCCCGACCATCCCACATTCCAATGATTCAGCTACGCGCTGCGATTGCGCCAGATCCGCGGTCATGAAATAACTGGCCAGTCCCATGTCGGTGTCATTCGCTCTACGGATAACTTCTTTTTCATCGCTGAACTTTTGGATGGCAAAGACAGGTCCAAAAATTTCCTCACGGCTGATACGCATATCCGACGTCACGTCCGTTAAAATGGTCGGTTCATAAAAACACGGGCCCAAAGAAGATACTTTGCCACCCAATACACAGCGCGCACCTTTTTTAACGGTATCCTGTACCAACGCATCCACACGCGTAATAGCCGTTTCATCAATCAATGTACCCAAACGCACATCTTCCCCGCGCCCATCGCCCTGTTTGACGCTACGTACTTCTTGCGTCAGTCTATCAACAAAATGATCATACAGCGTTTCGTGAACATAGAAGCGGTTGGCTGCAACACAGGATTGCCCGCCGTTACGCAGCTTGGCAATCATCGCCTCGCGTACCGCATCTTCCAGCACAGCCGATTCAAATACAATAAAAGAGGCATTGCCACCAAGCTCTAACGACAGTTTCTTAATCTGAGGCGCACATTGTTGCAGCAGGATTTTTCCCACACGCGTCGATCCGGTGAAAGAAATCTTGCGCACCAGCGGATGCGTACACAGCACCTCACCGATCATCGCAGCATCACCTGTAACGACATTCAGCACCCCAGCTGGTATGCCCGCCTCTTGTGCCAGTTTTGCCATCGCCAAAGCCGTGAACGGCGTACGGTGATCGGGCTTTAATACGCACGCGCAACCAGCAGCCAAAGCAGCCCCCAGTTTTCGTGTGATCATTGCCGCCGGAAAATTCCAAGGCGTAATCAATCCCGACACGCCGACCGGCTGTTTGATCAACTGTATCTGACGCTGTTCCTGATTGCTCGGAATAATGCGGCCATAGCTGCGCTTAGACTCTTCGGCAAACCACAGAATGTTGGTGGCTTTTACTTCGAGGCGCGCATCCGTAATGGGCTTGCCGCTTTCTGCCACCATGATCTGCGCGAGCTGTTCTTTATTGGCTTCAATCAATTCCGCCCAACGCTGCAATATTTCGGCACGTGCATACGCGGTCATTGCCGCCCAACCGGCCTGCGCAGCATGTGCCGCCTCAATAGCGCGGATCACTTGGTCTTTGGAGACATCCGGAACTTGGCCAATAACCTGACCCGTAGCAGGGTTTTTGACATCTAACACCCGACCATCGTGCGCCCCTACCCATGTACCGTTGATCAGGTTGTGGCAGGGATACAGCATCATGCTCTAGACCTCAATTTTTTCATCCAAAAATGCTTTGACGTTAGCCAGAGCGATACGATGTTGCTGCATCGTATTACGGTCGCGCACGGTGACGGTCCCATCACTGACAGTCTGGTCGTCAATTGTAAAGCAATAAGGCGTTCCGATCTCGTCCTGACGCGCGTAACGCTTGCCAATATTCTGTTTGATATCCAGATCCACCGCATAATGTTTGCGCAACTCTAAATAGAGTTTCGTTGCAATCTCTGGATGATCGCCTTTGGCCGTAAGCGGCAAGATTGCCGCCTTTTTAGGCGCCAGGCTGGGGTGGAAATTCAAGTACATACCGCTGGGACGCGATTCATCGACCGTATAAGCCGCGCACAACAACGCCAACACACCTCGTGTCAGACCCGCAGCGGGCTCAATCACGTGCGGGATATAGCGCTTGGTGGTATCTTCAGGATCCATATATTCCAGTTTTACGCCGGAATGCTGCTGGTGCGCGTTTAAATCAAAATCGCAGCGATGGGCAATTCCTTCCAATTCGCCGAAACCCGGAGCGGTAAAAGGATATTGGAACTCGATATCCACGTTACCGTGTCCTTCTTTGGCGTAGTGCGCTACTTCTTCCAGTGGAATTGTATGCAAGTGCAGTAAATGCGAAGGCACACCCAAGGAAAGCCACCATTTGTGACGTTGCTCTACCCAGAAATCAAACCACATTTTCGATTCATCCGGATGGCAGAACCACTCCATTTCCATTTGTTCAAATTCGCGCGAACGGAAAATAAAATTGCGCGGTGTTACTTCATTGCGGAAAGACTTGCCTACCTGCGCAATACCGAACGGCATACGCACCCGGGACGAATCGACAACGTTCTTAAAGTTCAAAAAGATGCCTTGTGCGGTTTCGGGGCGCAAATAGGCTTTGTTGTCATCGGTTGCCGCTGCACCAATACGCGTATCAAACATTAAATTGAAGGCTTTAGGCGCGGTCAAACTGCCTTTTTTATCGGTATCCGGAGCCACAATGTGATCATAGGTTTCAATTTCAAGCTCAGGCAGAGGTATTTTAAAATACTCGTCCATTTGCGTGGTCTGATCTTTTGCCAGCTTTTTGATTTTCTTCTCAACAACTTTCAGCTCTTCTTCATGGTAAAAGGCAAAGCCGACACCGTGCAGGATTTTACGGCTATCGTAATTTTTCTTGGGGATATACACAGCCAGATGATCCTGGCGATAGCGTAGTTTCGTATCTTTGCAATCGACCATCATATCGGCAAAGCCGGCCAAGTGACCGGAGGCTTCCCATGTTTTTGGATTCTGAATGATCGCGGTATCCACACCGACAATCTGGACCGGCAATCCGTCGGGCCCGATGGGCGGAGCCGTAACCATCGAACGCCACCAGGCATCGCGTACATTATTTTTCAACTCGACACCCAAAGGGCCGAAATCCCAAAACCCGTTTAAGCCGCCATAAATTTCCGATGCCTGAAAAATAAAGCCGCGACGTTTGCACAGCGCCATAATGTCTTTTAGATCCGTCATTGTGTGTTCCTTATTTATGTTCTGCGCTTAGCATAGCGCCTTGCCGGGCCGTGTCAATAAACACGCATCCCCGTAGGAATAAAAACGGTAGTTTTGCGCGATAGCGGTTTGATACAATGCACGCATGGGTTCCACGCCCCCCATAAAAGCCGAAACCAGCATCAGCAAAGTACTCTTTGGCAGGTGAAAATTCGTGATTAAACGGTCGACAACTTTGAAGTCAAAACCCGGCGTAATAAAAATATCAGTAGACCCTTCCCACGGCTGCACCGAACCGGTCGCGCGTGCCGCCGTTTCCAACAGGCGTGTTGCCGTTGTACCGACCGCCACAACAGAATGTCCAGCCTGTTTCGCCTGATGGATAGCGGCAGCAGCAGGGGCATCGATACGCCCCCACTCGGCATGCATTTTATGTTGACGAATATCTTCGGCCGTTACCGGTAAAAAAGTGCCTGCGCCGACATGTAGGGTTACTTCTACAATCTGCACTCCCTTTTCTTTCAGACGTTGCAGCAAATCAGCCGTGAAATGCAAGCCCGCGGTTGGCGCGGCCACCGAGCCTTTTTCATTCGCGTAGACTGTTTGATACTCGGTTTTATCAGCAGCGTCGGTGGCTCGGGCGATATAGGGGGGCAAAGGGATATCCCCGACACGTTCAAGAAATGACTCTACTTCTGCCGCTGTGCCCTCAAAACGTACCAGTACATGCGCGTCTTCACGACCTTCTACAACCGCTTCCAGCACATCATTAAAATACAGGCGATCGCCTGGGCGCAAACGTTTGGCAGGCCTTGCAAAGGCGGTCCATTGCGTGAAGTCGCCCCGCGGTTGATGCAAAAGTATTTCCACCGGAACATCGGGCGTGGTCGTGGTACGGGCGCGCCGCACTCCTCGCAAACGCGCGGGGATGACCTTGCTTCTATTGACGACGACAACGTCGCCCGCCTTTAACAATTCCGGCAGATCCGAGAAGATTCGCGCCTCCCCTTCTGGCCAAACCAGCAGCCGCGCCGCATCCCGCGGATGGGCCGGATGGGTCGCAATCCGGCCTTCCGGCAGCGTATAATCATAGGTTTCAAGGGCATAAATATCCATGCCCTTGGCTTAGCATCTCCGGCATGCTAAAACCAGCCTTGGACAAAGATTTATATTGAATTATGTATTGTTATAAGGTACTATACTCTCTATGCTTACATCCAATCTTTCACTGCAGTTTCGCTACGCACATGCTGACGATGTTGAAGTATTGGCGAAAGTCTATGAGAAAGCAGAGCTTCACTCTAAGAAAAAGCCTTTGAGTGAAGTTGATATCCGGGGCAAAAACTTTACTTTAAGATCATCTCTTCAGGAATACGGTTGTAGTAGCACTCTTGTTGCGTTGAAGGACGGAATCCCCGTGGGATATCTCATGCAGAAACCATCCGAAATATATAATGATAGGATCGAAATCAAAGAGTTTTATGTGGCTGAACCCAACCAGGGCATTGGTTCTTATCTCATTTCCAAATTGTGCAAATTACAACAAAGTCCCAAAACAATAAATCTAGTACCCACGGAAGAAGCTAGAGATTTCTACCTCAAACGAGGCTTTGAAAATAATGGCACTCACATGACTTTAGATATTAACCGGATGGATTTGTATCGCAAAAATATTACACACCAAATACCGACATTCGACATCTCAAAATACAATCCATTGGACCTCGCATATTAAGCTATCTTCCTGTATTAAAAAACCCGTATATTTTTTCAGCCGTTGCCTGATTGATACCCTCCACTTTAATTAAATCCTCAATCCCTGCACGCTCCACAGCTTTGGCCGAGCCAAAATGCAGCAACAGCGCTTTTTTGCGCTTGGCTCCAATTCCGGGCACGGAGTCCAATGACGAACGCAAGGCGCTTTTTGCACGACGGGCACGCTGACCTGTAATGGCAAAACGATGCGCTTCATCACGGATACGTTGCAAGAAATACAAAAGCGGATCTGTTGGCGGCAAGTGTACGGGCTCTTTATCAACAAAATGAATTTCCTCACGCCCCGCATTGCGATCCGGACCTTTAGCAATAGCTATCACAGGTATCTTCAATTCCAATTGCTGCAACACCTCGACTGCAACGGATAACTGCCCCTTACCGCCGTCGATAATCAACAGGTCGGGGGGCTGTTGCACCAACTCCTGTTCCGGATCTTGCAGCGCCGACAAACGGCGTGTCAACACTTCGCGCATCATCGCGTAATCATTACCAGCGGCCATCTCGCCTTTGATATTAAACTTGCGATACTGCTTTTTCTCGAAGCCTTCCGTCCCCACCACGATCATCACACCCAAAGCATCGGTACCATGCAGATGGCTGTTATCATACACTTCGATACGCTCGGGAAATGCCGCCAAACCTGCTAAATCCATCAATTGCTCCAAGGTGGCGCGGTGTTTTTGCTCATCCGCCATCGTACGCGCGTGAGCCTGTTTGGCATTTGCGATCGCAAAATCAATCAGCCGTTTTTTATCACCACGTTGCGGCACGGTAATACGGGTTGTAAAGCCATTCGCGGCTGTTAAAGCTTCTGCCAAAATATCCGCATCGGCCAAAGACATGTTTACCAAAATTTCCGGAGCACTGGGCCGCGATTGATAGAACTGTCCCAGAAAAGCAGAAACGATTTCAGCCAATTCCATCTCACGATCGTGGCGAGGAAAGTAGGCCTTGTTACCGTAGTTACGCCCGCCACGGAAAAAGAATATCTGTACACACGCCTGGCCACCATCCATATATCCAGCAACAACATCAATGTCGTCTAATGTGCCCTCTAAATTAATATCCTGACGTGCCTGTACGGTTGTCAGAGCTTTAATACGATCACGATACAAGGCTGCCGTTTCATAGTCCATCGCCGCGCTCGCATCTTGCATTTTATCGGCATAGGCTTGTTGTAATTTAGCGCTTTTCCCCGATAAAAAATCGCGTGCCTGCTGAACCTGCTCTGCATAGGATTCATGCGATACTTTACCAACACATGGCGCCGTGCAGCGTTTGATATGATATTGCAAACAGGGGCGTTTACGCTGAGCAAAAATCGTATCCGAGCAGTTTCGCAATTTAAAGACGCGTTGCAATGTGTTGATCGTCGTCCATACGGGCTCGGAACTGGCGAAAGGCCCGTAATAATCTCCGGGTCGCGTTTTAGGTCCCCGATGGGCTGTTAATTGCGGGTAAGGGTGATCGCCGGTGACAAAAATATAAGGGATGGATTTGTCGTCCCGCAGCAAGACATTGTACCTTGGCATTAGCTTGCGAATCATATTCGCTTCCAGCATCAAGGCTTCGGCTTCGGTATGCGTGTGGATCGCCTCCATGGCGGCTGTTTCCGCCACCATACGCTGTAACCGAATCGGCAACTTTTCAAACTGCGTGTAACTTAGGACTCGTTTTTGCAGCTGCCGCGCCTTACCGATATATAAAGGCTCGCCCGCCGCATTCAGCATGCGATACACACCCGGGCTAAGCGGCAGGGTGCGCGCAAAGCTTTCGATGACCTGCCGGCCTTGGGCAATAGCGGAAAGGGTGGGAGATGGATCCATGCTTCTTTCTTTATCACAATTTGGGGATTCTTCCTTATCTTTCAAAGCCCCGTCATGTTATCCCCAGAATCTGTGGATAACTTGGTGGATAAGGCTGCATACGCGAAAAACCGCTGTTGAATCTTTTGGATTCGTATGTTTTGCCCATTTTTTAGGCAGCAATTCTAAGTATTTGTTTTTCAATATATTAATAAAGTGGAATATTAAACTCGTATTAACAATTAGAAAAATTTCCTTGTAAAACCGCATTGAAAATACAGCAAAAATCCTGTGGATAGTTTATACCACCATATCTTTCTTGCCTTTTCACGCGCGTATTTGTATTATGTTTTTTAAAGGAGCGCCATGAGCAACCATTCCCCCATCCAGTTTCGTAACGCAACTGCCAACGATTTCGCCGAGATGGCTGAGATCTATGTCGAAGCCAAGCGGCGTACATCCGATGGCCCGTATATTGACACCCCTACTGCAAAAAGCTTCAAGACCCATCGTATACGCGACTTCCAGGAAAATTTTGACTCTGAAAAACCTCACAACATTTTGCTGGCAACCACTACTATTCTTAGCTCCAAAGAAGAGCGCGCATTAGGGTTTGTTTATTATTTCTCGGAAGGAAATAAAAACGAACTTCGTATTAAAGACTTTTATACACGCCATATTGGTGACTTAAAAGTCGGAAGCGCAATGTTGCATCATATAAGTCTCATGCAAGACAATACCCAATCAATTATCGCCATACCCACAGAAGACTCTGCTTCTTATTACAAGCATATGGGTTTTGTTCCAGACACCAATCGTCAAGGCGCGGTAAAACTCACGGGGAAAGCTCTTGAGGCCTGGAAAAAATGTACGCCTCCGAAATACCCACGTTTTGGATAGAGTGACTAGTCTTTCAAATCGCCGAAGAATTCTTTGACTCGACCAAAAAATCCGCTGGATTCCGGTGAATTATCCTTGCCCTGACCATCGAATTCCTTGAGCAATTCCTTTTGTTTTTTCGACAGGTTAATCGGCGTTTCCACAGCAATTTCGACATACATATCCCCCCGGTGCGGCGCCCGAAGAATGCTCATCCCCTTGCCGCCCAGACGCATTTGCGTACCGGCTTGCGTACCGGCGGGAATATTGACTTTTAAACGACCGCCGCCGATCTCGGGCACTTCAACACTGCCGCCCAAAGCCGCAGTAACCATCGACACCGGAACACGCGCATGGAGGTGCGCATCTTCACGTTTAAAGAAGCGATGCGGCTTGACGGCAATATCGACATACAAATCGCCCGACTGTCCACCGCGTAAACCGGCTTCGCCTTCACCCGCCAGACGGATCCGCGTACCATCATCGACGCCGGCCGGAATATTGACTTCCAGTTTTTTCTCTTTGCGTTTGCGTCCCTGACCGCCGCAGGATTTGCACGGATTCTTGATGATTTTGCCATTGCCATTACAGCGCGGACAGGTGCGCTCGACAGTAAAGAAACCACTTTGCGTGCGTACCGTACCACGCCCGTTACAGCTATCACAATTTTCGGCCGTAGTACCAGCTTCAGCGCCCGAACCCTTACAGGATTCGCATTCCTGCATCAGCGGGATAGAAATGTTGGCTTTGGTTCCTTTAAAGGCCTGCTCCAGCGTCACTTCCAAGGTGTAACGCAAATCGCTGCCACGCTGCGCTGCATCGCCACGTCGGCCGGCGCCGCCGCGCATGCCGCCCATAAAGTCGCCGAACATTTCTTCGAAAATATCGCTGAAAGCACCCGCATCAAATCCGGCACCGCCCGCGCCACCGGGCCCGCGCCCGCCTTCGAATGCCGCATGGCCGAAACGATCATAAGCTGCGCGTTTTTGCTCGTCCTTCAGAACATCATAGGCTTCGTTTAATTCTTTGAATTTAGCTTCGGCTTCTTTATTGCCCGGATTTTTATCCGGATGATACTTCATCGCTTGCGAGCGATAAGCTTTTTTCATCTCATCCGCACTGGCATTTTTTGCCACACCTAAAATTTCGTAATAATCACGCTTAGCCATTATTTTCACTCATAAAAAGAAGTGTCATCCTGAAGCGCGGCCGAAAGATCTCAGAAATTCAATAAGATACTTCACTTCGTTCAGGATGACACGTGATTATTTACCCATTCGCGCGTTTGCTGTCGTCGACATCGGTGAATTCGGCATCGATGACTTCGCCATCTTTGGTGGCAGAAGCCTCGGCCGTCGTATCGGCCGGCGATTCAGCGGCACCACTGGCTTGTTGCTCTTGCTGTTGACGGTACAGGATTTCGCCGATCTTCATGGACGCTTGTGCCAGGGCATCGGTTTTTGCCGTAATGGCTTCAGCATCTTCACCCGACAACACCGCGCGCAGATCCGTGATTGCAGTTTCGCAAGCCGTTTTTTCGGCTTCCGGAGCTTTGTCGCCCAGATCCTTGATCGATTTTTCGGTTGCGTGGATAAGCCCTTCCGCATGGTTTTTCGCTTCGACCAAACCTTTGCGTTTTTGGTCGGCATCGCGGTTAGCCTCGGCGTCTTTTACCATTTTCTCGATATCGGCATCGCTTAAACCACCCGAAGCCTGGATACGAATTTGCTGTTCCTTGCCGGTAGCTTTATCTTTGGCCGACACTTGAACGATACCGTTGGCATCGATATCAAAGGTGACCTCGATTTGCGGCATGCCGCGCGGCGCCGGGGGAATTCCTACCAGATCAAATTGGCCCAGCAATTTATTGTCGCTGGCCATTTCGCGCTCACCCTGGAAAACACGGATCGTAACGGCGGTTTGATTATCATCAGCCGTCGAGAAGATCTGCGATTTCTTGGTCGGAATAGTCGTGTTGCGATCAATCAAACGCGTGAAGACGCCGCCCAAGGTTTCAATCCCCAGGGACAGCGGCGTAACATCCAGCAACAGAACATCTTTAACGTCGCCTTTCAACACGCCGCCCTGGATCGCTGCACCGGCAGCCACAACTTCATCCGGGTTGACGCCTTTGTGCGGTTCTTTGCCGAAGAAGTTTTTAACGACGTCGATCACTTTCGGCATACGGGTCATACCACCAACCAATACGACTTCGTCGATTTGGCTGGCCGTCAGGCCTGCATCCTTCAAGGCTTTGCGGCACGGCTCCACTGTCTTTTGAATCAAATCATCGACCAGCGCTTCCAGTTTGGCGCGGCTGAGTTTGATATTGAGATGCTTGGGACCCGACTGGTCTGCTGTAATAAACGGCAGGTTAACTTCGGTTTCCATGGCCGAGGACAGTTCAATCTTGGCTTTCTCGGCCGCTTCTTTCAAACGTTGCAGCGCCAGCTTGTCGGTGCGCAGATCAATGCCTTGCTCTTTTTTGAACGTATCGGCCAAAAAGTCGATAATCCGCAAGTCAAAATCTTCCCCGCCCAGGAACGTATCCCCGTTTGTGGATTTAACTTCAAACACACCGTCGCCGATCTCGAGGATCGAAACGTCAAATGTACCACCGCCCAAGTCATACACCGCAATCGTGCCGTGTTGTTTCTTGTCCAAACCATAGGCCAATGCTGCAGCGGTTGGTTCGTTGATAATGCGAAGCACATCTAAGCCTGCGATCTTGCCCGCATCCTTCGTTGCCTGACGCTGGCTGTCATTGAAATAGGCCGGCACCGTGATAACGGCCTCGGTGACTTTCGCGCCTAAGTAAGCGTGCGACGCTTCCTTCATCTTGCCGAGCATAAGGATGGAAATCTGTGACGGTCCGTATTTTTCACCATCGACTGCAATCGCTGCATCGCCGTTATCGGCTTTGACAATTTTGAACGGTGATTTTTTGACCGCTTCGGAAACTTCTTTGTCTTCGAAACGACGACCGATCAAACGCTTGACGGCATACAAGGTACGCTCGGGATTTGTTACAGCCTGACGTTTCGCTGGATCACCGACAAGACGCTCGCCTTTATCGGTAAAGGCTACGATCGACGGCGTCGTGCGTTTGCCTTCGGCGTTTTCGATGATTTTGTACGTTGTGCCATCCATGATGGCCATACAGGAATTGGTGGTTCCAAGGTCAATACCAAGAACTTTAGACATGTCTTTTCTCCTTTTAGCAAATTCCGTTCGCCCGCCCCATGCGGCACGATCCGTATTTCTTGATGTCTTTGTATTACAAATACTTAGACGCTTTATCAAGCCCTTCCAGTACTGCAATACGAAGCTATTGTAACACCGAATCAGTTAAAATTCCAGATCTCTCTGGAGAACTGAAAGTAATTTTATTGCCCTGATAAATCGTGACTTTTGGGAATTATTATGCTAGGATGAGGGTTCCTATGACGCGTTTTAAAGGGGGCCCCAGATGAACGGAAAAGACTTGAATGACGGTTACCTCCTGATTGCAGCAGCCGACTTTTTCAAAAACCGCGGAAAAGAGGTCGCACTGGGCTTCAACACACATTATGTACAAACTGCTGTAGTCGGTGATACGCGTGTGCATGCCGTTCTTGTGAATGCAGAAGGAATCGATGAGATTCCCGTAGCGTTGGAAAGAGAAAGCAAAAAAGCTTTAGAGTTAGCACCAAGTCATGGGGACAGTTTTTCCGAACTTTCTATATACGATCAAGCTCTTGCAAACAAATTCCAAGATCCCAATAATTTTGGATCGCATCTAGATGGTGTAAAAAAAGAATTTACTGCAAACTTCGTACATCAATTTTGCGAAGACGGACGCAACAGCGTTTTTATTAAACCTGCTGCCTAGATTATTTTTTTCCGCTTAATGCTTTCAGCGCTCCGCGAAAAGTGCGAATCTCTTGTGACGTTAGTCGTAGGCGATGAAATGTATTGCGCAGGTTACGCACCATCGCCGGTCGCTGCGCCTCTGTGGGAAAGAACGCGGCCGCATCCAAAGATGCCACCACATGCTCAAATAAGCCTTCCAGCTCGTCTTTGGTAGCCAACGCAGCGTCATCCACTCCTAAGATCCCGAATTTCTCACTGCCTGCCGTCGGTAATGCCTGTTCAGCTGTGATACGCGCATACCACGCGTAGCCGACCAGCAAAACGGCCTGCGCCAGATTTAAGGACGGATAGGACGGGTTAAGAGGCACTGTCACATAAGCATCGCATTGCGTGACCTCTTCATTGGTCAAGCCCGCGCGCTCGCGTCCAAACACCACAGCGCTCACCGGCTGCTGCGCGGCCGTATAGGCGCGGATAACGGCTTCGGCTGCTTGCTCGGGTGTCAACACGGTCTTGACCATGTCACGATCAAACGAACCCGTCCCAACTGCAAAACGGCAATCGGCAATCGCTTCGCGGAGCGTTCCAAAAATGCGCGCCTGTTCGATGACCATCGTTGCGCCCGAGGCGGTGGCCATGGCGGCCTCATTCGGCCAGCCATCGCGCGGATCGACAATGCGCAGATCTGTCATTCCGCAATTCAGCATCGCCCGGGCGCACATACCGATATTCTCGCCCATTTGCGGGTTTACTAGCACAATGGCCGGCCCTTTGGGCTGGCGCGGATCGGGCTGCCCGCGAGGGACACTGGGACTCTTGTCAGTCATGCAAGCTCATTCTATTCTGGTCCTTACTTCTTATATTGCGAGGGTAGCATGAGTGATCATACGAATACAGATATAACGAACAGCAATAGTAATCTGACCGATTTTTGGGATATGCTTGAAGATGTCTGTGCCTTGGATCGTACCGTCCCAGCATCAACAAAAACAAATTATTTACAAACTTCTATCAGAATCTATCCAGTTGATCGTGGCTACGGAATCTTGGACTAACCTCGCCGCCATGTCGTACCGTTTGGCCCATCATCTAAAATAATATTCATCGCTATCAATTCCGCGCGCACCGCATCAGCCGTGGCAAAATCTTTTGCTGCACGGGCGGCGTTACGTTTGGTAATGAGGTTTTCAATCAGGGCAGCATCATCTACGCCACCCCGGAACCATTGTTGAGGCGTTTGTTGCAACAAGCCAATTAAGTTGCAGCAAGCTTTGAATTGACCTAGGTATACCTCTAAAGCCTTCTTACGTGTTATTATATCAAAATGCTCATTAACATCTCCGCTCGGAGCTTGCTCATACACTATTTCGCTATTAATATCTGCAACTAACTGATGTAGTTCAACCATAGCTAAAGGCGTGTTTAGATCATCAATTAATGCTTTGATAAATTTATGTACTGGTTCAGTCGCCATAACAACACGACCCAATTGTTTCTCAGCATTTTGAACAACACGATAAAACTTATCCAATGTCTTTTTCGCTTCTTCCAGCAGACCAAAATTAAACTCCTGGGGCTGGCGGTAGTGCGCGGATAACAGCACCAGACGCACGACCTCGCCGGGGAATTTTTGCAACACATCGCGCAGGAAATGGAAATTGCCAAGGCTCTTGGACATTTTTTCGTTATCGACATTGATAAAGCCGTTATGCATCCATACACGTGCGAAACCCGATCCATGATCGGCACAGCAGCTTTGCGCGATTTCATTCTCGTGGTGCGGGAATTGCAAATCCAATCCCCCGCCATGAATGTCAAAATCGTGTCCCAGCAATTCAGTTGACATCGCCGAGCATTCGATATGCCAGCCCGGCCGGCCACGCCCCCAAGGACTTTCCCAACCGGGTTGATCAGGAGCTGACGGCTTCCACAATACAAAGTCCGCCGGATCGCGTTTATACGGCGCAACTTCCACGCGTGCGCCTGCGATCTGTTCATCGCGATCCCGGCCCGATAAACGCCCATACTCAGGGAAAGATGGCACATTGAACAACACATGCCCATCAGCTGCATAGGCATGATTGCCAGCAATCAGCTTTTCAATCATGGCGATCATCTGCGGAATATACGCCGTTGCCCGTGGCTGGACATTTGGCTCCAGCGTATGAATCGCCGCGATATCCTGTAACAAAGCATCCGTATATTTTTGAGTAATAACGTCAATAGCGACGTTCTCTTTCTTTGCCGCTTCGATAATCTTGTCATCAACATCGGTGATGTTACGCGCATAGACAACATGCTCGGCACCATACACATGGCGCAGCAACCGATAGACCACATCGAACACGGTAATCATCCGAGCATTGCCGACATGGATATAATTATAGACCGTCGGTCCGCATGCATACAATGTCACCCGTTTTGGGTCACGCGGTACAAATTTTTCCTTTTGACGGGTCAATGTATTGTAAAAATAAAGATCAGTCATAGTTTTATTCCTGCGGTTTTAAGAACCTTACAAATATCGTTGTCTTGAAGCGATTCAAGTATCATCTGCCAGGTTTTTATATTGTGCTGCGCCCATTCCAAATAACGTTCTTTATAGGGCTGCGAATAAAAATAAATCCCCTTCTCAATTAGCGGTAATTGATAGGTAACAATACTGGTGGCCATTTGTTTAATGCCAATGCCCGATTGATCCAAGTACCCTTTGGAAAACAACGGAGCCGAAGTCGGCAAACATTTATAAAGAGTATCGGCATCACTTAAAATCTGCGCTTCCAGATTAGTATGCTCATCACGTGCACGCAAATCTTCCGTTGTTACAATCCATTCGATATGATCAATCTCATCGGACGTATATCCGTTCTTGCTTAATATTTCCTGCCGTAACTCTTGACCCTCATGAACCTTTGAATAGGGTCGCACCAGATAATTGAGATCATGCGTCAAAGCTGCAGCCGTTATCATTTCGGGATTTTTAATGCCCAGTTCATGCGCCAATGCCGTCGCCTTGTCCGTCACAAAAACAATATGATGCCAACCGTGAAAAAACGGCTTGATCACATGTTCGGCGTAATATTTTTCCAAATAGGATCGTAATTTTTCAACGCGGGTAGTCATAGCCTTATACCTTTCAATATACACTCCCTCTCCCATCGGGAGAGGGTGGGGGTGAGGGCTCGCCATTAAGCGCGTACTCACCTTGTTGCAAGCCCTCACCCGCCGCATGAGAGATGCTTCGACCTCTCCCGATGGGAGAGGTAAAACTAAATCACGCCGCCTTTTGCAGTCGTTCCAATGTCCGTTCATACCCGATAAGAGGCAATAAATTGGCCATCTCGGGCCCATGATCCATACCGGTTAGCGCCTGCCGCAGAGGCATGAAAAGCTCTTTGCCTTTGCGTCCGGTTTTTTCTTTCACCGCGTTCACCCACGTATTCCATGTCGTGGCATCCCAGGGACCGGCGGGCAACAAAGCCGCCGCATCACGGGCAAATTGCGCATCCGGTATGACGGGTGTCACCGGCCCTTTAGCAACCTGCCACCATTCTTTGATGTCTTTCAACACCGTCAAATTGGGACGAGCCGCCAGCCAGAATTCTTCGGTGACATCGTTCAAACCCATTGCCTGCAAACGGTCACGTACCGCTGCAAATTCCATCTGATGAACAATGCGGCTATTGAGGCGCAACAAATCCTCATACACAAATTTAGGATTGGCACGCGAAAAATCACTGATGTGAAACTGCTTGATAAATTCTTCTAATGACCAAAACGGCTCGATCGGTTTCGATGTACCAAGGCGACCCAAAAATGCAGCAATAGCGATGGGCTCTAAACCCTCTTCCTCGCGTAAGCTGGCAATAGTCAACGAACCCGCGCGCTTCGAGAATTTTTTCCCTTCATCATCAAACATCAACGGCAAGTGCGCATAAGAAGGAACCTTTGCTCCCAGCGCCTCGAACATTTGGATATGGCATGCGGTGTTTGAAACATGATCCTCGCCACGCACAATGTGGGTAATACCGGAATCGATATCATCCACAACATTACCCAAATGATACAAAGATGTTCCATCGGCACGGATCAAGACCGGATCGGACAAATCTTTTCCATGAAACTCTACATGACCGCGTATTAAGTCGCGCCAGACAATAGGCTCGTGCCGCAACTTGAAACGATAGTGCGGCTTACGGCCCTCGTCTTCGAATTTCTTTTTTTGTTCATCGCTCAGCTTTAGTGCAGCGCGATCATAGATCGGCGGCTGGCCGCGGCCCAATTGCACTTTACGCTTCAACGCCAATTCTTCCTCGGTCTCATAGCACGGATATAAATCACCCGAGGCGATCAGACGGTCGCGCGCCGCATCATATTCTTTTTCACGGCCGACCTGACGCGTGAAGCCATCCCATGCAACACCCACCCAGGTCAGGTCACGCTGGATGCTTTGCGTGTATTCCTCACGCGAGCGCTCGCGGTCCGTATCCTCGATACGTAAAATAAATTTACCATCGGCATGTCGCGAGAACATATAGGCAATCAAGGCGGTGCGAATATTGCCCAGATGCAGGTTGCCGGTGGGGCTGGGAGCGAAGCGTGAAACAACAGTCATAGCCGCTAACCCTATCAGCCAAAGGCCTTTCCTGCAAGGCGGTTTCATGCTTAATAAGGACTATGAAACGCCTTATCCTTTTCCTCATGTCCGTCGCCGGAATCGGTGCGCTGGCCGGCCTGGCCGCCGTTTTTTACGTGATTCATATTTTTTCCCAAGACCTGCCCGATTATTCCCGGCTGGCAAAGTATGAACCCCCTATTTCGACACGTGTGCATGCTGCGGACGGGCGCCTTGTCGAAGAATTCGCCACCGAGAAACGCGTCTTCGTACCGATCGAAGCCGTGCCCAAGCGCATCATCCAGGCGTTTC
>CAYRRF010000024.1:0-11645 GCA_964426595.1 uncultured Bdellovibrionales bacterium
AAATCGTTGACTCACCTTTATAAAGTCGCCAAAATCAGCCCAAGACTTTTAATTTTCACAGGGAGTTAGCGTGCTGCGTCATTCCAAATGGATACTGGCTTTGATGGCGGGTGTGGCGTTGCCCGCGGTGGCGACTGCCGGCATGGACAAACACGATCGTTCGATTGCAACCTATGGCTACAATATTGGTGTTTCCACTGTCACGGGTGGTGCCGCGGGCAGCGATCTTAAGAGCGATATCGACAAAGGTTCGGTGCGCGAAGGTGTTATTCCGCGTACAGCTGATGTTGAACCTGCGCCTGCCTTCAAACCGCATCCGGTGAAGCACAAACGCCGTATGCCACCGACACCGCGTGATACAAATACCCAAGTGCCACCCGCTCCGGAAACCTTGCAGCCGACGCCGCAGCCTTCCGAAGTAGCGCCGCAACCGGCCCCCATGCCTCCGCAAGATGCAGGCGCCAATAATCTGGTGCCTCCGCCGATCACAGCGCCAGCCCCGATGATGCCTCCCCAAGGACAGCCGGGTGCTGTTCCAGGCGCTGCACCGGAAGCGCCGATGGCACAGCCACCTATGCCGGGAAATAGTGGTGCTATGATGCCGCCCGTGCCTTCGCCGATGGCTCAGCCACCGGTTGAACCACAGCAGCAAGGCCAAGCCGTTCCACCCGCTGCCGCTATTCCTCCGGCGCCTGCCGACGAGATGACGCCGCAGAAAATGAACATGATTGCCCCCGGCGACAATGCTTTGCCGCCCAGCCATCCGGATTACCTGAAAGCGACACACGCCAAAGGCATCGCGATCTAATTGACCGCGTTCAAGTGAATAAACAAAACCCCGGTGCAAAACCGGGGTTTTTTGTTTTTAGGAAGGCAAAAAAGTTACGTATCCAGGAAGCTGCGCAGTTTACGCGAGCGGGAAGGGTGCTTGAGCTTGCGCAAGGCTTTGGCTTCGATCTGGCGGATACGTTCGCGGGTAACGGTGAATTGCTGGCCGACTTCTTCCAGCGTGTGATCCGTGTTCATACCGATACCGAAACGCATGCGTAAGACGCGCTCCTCGCGCGCCGTCAAGGTCGACATGATACGGTTGACCGTTTCACGCAAGTTTTGATTGATGGCCGCATCCAATGGCTGCACGGCCAGTTTATCTTCGATAAAGTCACCCAGCTGCGAGTCTTCTTCGTCCCCGACTGGAGTTTCCAACGAAACAGGCTCTTTGGCGATTTTCAATACTTTGCGCACTTTTTCCAGCGGCATATGCAAGCGAGCGGCCAATTCTTCGGGGGTGGGCTCGCGGCCCATTTCATTCATCATTTGACGGCTGGTGCGGACGATTTTGTTGATGGTCTCGATCATGTGCACCGGAATACGAATGGTGCGTGCTTGATCGGCAATCGAACGGGTGATGGCCTGACGAATCCACCAGGTCGCATAGGTCGAGAATTTATAACCGCGGCGATATTCGAACTTGTCGACCGCTTTCATCAAACCGATGTTACCTTCCTGAATAAGATCGAGGAATTGCAAGCCGCGGTTGGTGTATTTCTTCGCCAGCGAAATAACCAGACGCAGGTTGGCTTCGATCATTTCTTTCTTGGCTTTTGCCGACTCACGTTCGCCTTTTTGAATCAAGTTAACGATACGGCGAAACTCTTTTACCGGCAGGCCGCTTTCACGGGAAATCTGGGCGATATCATCGCGGATCTTTTCGGCATCCGTGCCTTTTTTGGCAACAAAATCTTTCCAGCCTTTTTCCGGGCGCTTGCCGACAACGCCAAGCCAGTTCGGGTCCTGTTCATGGCCATAGTAGCTGTCGAGGAAGGCATCGCGCGGCACTTTGCAATCGGTGGCCATACGCATGAGCTTGCCTTCGGCCGTGACCAGACGGCGATTGAGGATGTAATGGTGCTGGATCAATTCTTCGATGCGATGGATGTTCAGATGAATATTCGTCATCAATTCCATCAGGCTCATTTTAAGATCGTGGAATTTTTTGTCCTGTTGGGGCGTCGTTTTTTTGCTGTCGGCCAGGCTTTGCATGCGGCTGACATGTAGGCTGTGCATTTTTTTGTACGTATCACCGATAGCAGCAAAAGATTCAATGATTTGTGGTTTTAATTCCGCTTCCATGGCGGAAAGGGACAGGGCCAGCTCGTCGATTTCATCTTCGACTTGCTCGGGCGGGCTGTCGATAGGATTGCCGTACTCGTCGTATTGTTGAACCGGTTTAGCGGGTTCGTCGTCACGCTCGCGGATGGCGGACAAATCCACATTGACGGATTTGCCTTCGGAGCCGCCATAGGTAGCATCTAAATCAATCACGTCGCGCAGCAACATGCGGCCTTCTTGCAACGCATCGTGCCAGCCGATAACGGCTTGAATGGCCATCGGGCTTTCGCAGATACCGCTGATCATCGTATTGCGGCCGGCTTCAATCCGTTTAGCAATGGCGATTTCACCTTCGCGGGATAACAGTTCGACTGTTCCCATTTCGCGCAGATACATGCGCACCGGGTCATCGGTGCGGCCGACATTGGCGCCTTCGACGTTGCCGCCAGCCAAAGCAAATGTTTTGCGGCCAAAGCGGTCGACATTGCCGTCGCCGCCTTCCGTTTCATCGGTTTCTTCGCCTGCCGCCGCTTCGGTAGCTTCGTCTTCTTCATCGGCGTCAATGACGTTAATGCCCAGATCCGACAACAAAGTCATCACATCTTCGATTTGTTCAGACGAGAATTGTTCGGTCGGCAGAGTCTTGTTGACCTCTTCATAGGTCACGTAGCCGCGCGCCTTGGCGCGGTCAATCATACGCTTGACCATCTTGGACATTTTATTGTCCGTATTGGCCTCGTCGTTTTCTTCGGGCGTATGTTCGTGTGTTTCGTTTTTAGAGACCATTCTTATAAACCATCATCTAATAAATGTTGTTCTTGTTGACTGAGGGCCAACAAGCGTTCGGCGACATCTTCGGAGTAACTTGTTTTGACGCTGTGCAGTAAACGGTCACGGTCATGGGCTATGGTCCTGCGCTGCATCTGCGTCCACACATCCTTCCACCCCTCCAATACCAGGTCCGCCGGTGTGTCGGGGCGTGTAAAGCTAAAGTTTTGAGCCACTGATTCTTGATTCAAGGAGGCTAATATAGGGTTAAGTCCCCGCTTTGACAAGGATTCTTTGATTTCCTCGGGGGTTAGGGGGCGGGATTCGTCGGATTCATGGGCGGTGGCGACCAGAGCTTCCCGCAGCCGGTCCAGCTGGGGGTCGCTGGGGGCGGAACTGCCCAAGGCTTCCGCATAATGCTGCAGCAAGAAGGGGTGGTTGAGGGCCGTGACCAGCAGGACCTGCCAGCTTTGCAGCTCAAAACTCTTGGCGGGCGGGCGGGGGATCAACCCTTTGGGGGTCGCCCGAGGGGCGGCTTTGGCTCCTTTGGTAAAGGTCTGGCGGCCCAGCTGATAAAGGCGCTCCCGCAGCGACTGGCGGTAATTTTGCTGGAGGATGGGGTCCGTGATCAGCTTGATCTGTTGTTCGAGCCGTTGCTGCAGCATCGCCCGTCCTTCGGGTGTGTCCGATGTTTCGTTGCGTGCCCGTTTCCACATCGCCTCGAAGATGCCAATGGCTTGCATCAACAGGGCCTGAATGGTTTCGGCGCCTTTGTGACGCACCAGACTGTCGGGATCTTCACCGTGCGGCAAAAATACAAACCGCAAACCGCGCTGGACGGTGACATGTGGCAACAGGCGATCCAAGGCACGATACGCGGCGTTGATGCCGGCGCTATCGCCATCAAACCCGAGCAGCGGATAGGATTGATCGCTGCTGACGCGCCAGGCCAGATGCATATGCTCTTCCGTCAAGGCGGTACCCAACGGTGCGACCGCTGTCTGGAAACCGGCTTGGGCAAGGGTGATAACATCCATATAGCCTTCGACAAGGATCAACGGATGATTGGCATCGACACAGGCGCGCGCCCGGGCCAGCCCATACAATACGCCGCTTTTGTTAAATAGCGCGTGTTCGGACGAGTTGATATATTTAGGTGGTTTGTCAGGCAGATTCTGGCCAGCAAAAGCGGCATCTAAATGACGTCCACCAAAAGCGATGACGCGGCCTTTGTTGTCGGTCACTGGAAAAATAATGCGGCCCCGGAAAAAACTGTAAGGTTTATCGGCTTTGTCTTCGCGTTCGGAACGGCGCAGCAATCCCAGGCTGATCAGGTCGTTCAATTTGATGTCTTGGGCGATCATGGCTTCGCGCAAAGCGTCCCAGTTATTCGGTGCATAGCCCAGACGAAATTGTGCGATCGTTTCGTCGCTCAATCCACGCTCCTTCAAATAGCGGATCGCAAAGCCGTTTTGCGGATGTTGTAACTGGGCTTCAAACCATTTCGTCACGCGCTCCAGAATATTTTGCAGGCGTTGAATCTCGTCGTATTGAGCCTGGGTGGTGGCGTCCGGTTTAGGCATGACAAGACCGGCTTCGCTGGCCAGACCTTCGACTGCTTCCATGAAATTCAGATTGTCATGGCGCATGCGGAAACTTACGGCATCGCCATGCGCACCGCAACCAAAGCAATGGAAAAAACCTTTGGCATCGTTGACGTAGAAAGAGGGGCTTTTTTCATTGTGAAAAGGGCAGCATGCCTTCAGTTCGCGGCCCGCCCGCGTTAGCTTGATGCGCTTGCCGATGACTTCGGACAATGTAATGCGCGACCGTAGCTCGTCCAAAAACCGTCTGTCCAACTGCACTCGAATCACCTTTGATCATGAATTGTGGGGGAAATTTACGGGATGGTAAACAAAGAATGCTGAGCTGGGCAGAGATAAGGAGTATATTATGCGTAATCTTCCATTCTTTTTTGTACTGGCCCTCTTTGGTTCGGCGTTCCTGTCGTTTTCGATCCAGCCTATCCTCGGCAAAATGCTGCTGCCGATGGTGGGAGGCGCACCCGCCGGCTGGATTGTCGCTCTGGCGTTTTTTCAACTGTCTTTGCTGGCCGGGTATGGTGTGTCGTATGTTCTGGGACGTGTCAGCCCGTGGATGCATAGCGCGGGTTTGCTGCTGTTGTATGCGGTTGGCTGGATCTACATGCCACCGCATCTGGAAGTGGTGCATTCCGATACGCATGGCATCGCCTTGAGCCTTTCCGTTCTGCGTGCGTTATTTCATACCATCTTTGTTCCTTTTCTGGCCCTGACGGCGACGACGGCAGCGTTGCAGCGTGTCTTTGCAGCGACCACGCACCGCACGGCCAAAGATCCATACTATTTATTTGTTGCAAGTAATATCGGCAGCTTCCTTGGATTGCTGTTGTATCCTTTCCTGTTAGAGCCCCGCATCGGCTTGGCGCAACAGGCGCAAATGTGGCAGAGCATGTACGCGATGGTGGTTGTTTTAATTGTTGTGGCGGTGTGCGTCGCTGCGCTCTTCCGCAAGGAAAAAGCTGGCAAAATCAAAACAAATACAAATGTTAAAATTTCGCAGCAGCAGCGTCTTTTATGGCTGGCGCTGTCATTTGTGCCGTGCAGTTTGTCGATGGGTGTAACCACGTTGATCACAGCAGATGTCGGCGGCATCCCCTTATTCTGGGTGTTGCCATTGGGCTTGTATCTGCTGACATTTGTTTTGGCGTTTGCACGCACGCAAAAAATGACGAACGAAAATTTGACGTTCTGGCATCATGTAGCCGTTTCGGTCTTTGCGATTTTGAGTTTGATTAACTCGAAAGACGCGTTCTGGCAGCAATCCTTGATGGCCTTTGTCGTGAATGCAGGCGTCATGCTGGCAGCGTTCTTTATGGTCGCGTGGTCCTGTCACCAACGGCTGGCCGAGATGCGTCCGGCCACGGCAGCGCTGCCCCAATATTATTTTATGCTGGCACTGGGGGGTGCTTTAGCCGGTTGTTTGCACGCTTTTGTAATCCCTTACGTTCTGCATGGGCCGTATGAATTTAGCTTGATGCTGACGTTTTCCTTGTTGCTGAGCCGCGAATGGTCGCGCCGCTTTAAAGAATATAATTTTGGTCCGATGCTGCGATCCAGTAATCACATTCTCCTTGCTGGCCTGGGTGCGCTGGCAGTGGGTGCATTGTGCTATCGCTGGAATGTCATGACAACAGTTTCCGGAATGTTATTACTGCTTTTTGTGGTGGTTTATTTATTATTTGCACTGCAACCGAAAAAGTCATTGATTTGCACGCTCGCCGTTTTTGTGGCGTTGAATATCGTCATGGATCGGGAAGATATTTTGATGCAGCACCGTAACTTTTTTGGCACCTACCGTGTGATCGAACGTGCGGACGCTGATAAAATTGTGCGCCGATTTGTGCATGGGACAACCTTGCATGGCCTGTCCGTAACAGACAAAAATGGAAAAATGCAGGGGGATAGTTTCGGCTATTATATGCGGGGCGGGCCGATTGACGATGTACTGATGATTGCAAAAGCTAAGAATTTTGGGGTTCTGGGGCTCGGTACCGGCCAGTTGGCGTGCTTTAGCAAAACGGCAAAAACCGATTTCTTCGAGATTGATCCGGACATCGTAAAAATGGCCGATACCTACTTCCCGTATCTTAAAAAATGTGCGCCGCGTCACCTGTATATCGGTGATGGGCGATTGGAAATCGCCAAAGCACCTGGTTCCTATGATGTTATTTTGCAAGATGCATTTACCTCGGACGGGATCCCAACCCATCTTTTGACGCACGAAGCTTTCGAAGGCTATAAAACCAAAATGACTTCGCATGGCATCATGCTGTTTCATATTTCCAATCGATACTTAGCGCTCGCGTCACCAATTGCAGCCACCGCTGCAACCAACGGGCTACGTGCGTTTGGAAAACGGTATAATCCGCCCAAGAATGCTTATTTGGCTTTGCCTTCCGAATGGGTGGCCGTCCCTATGAGCAAAGAGGGCGGGGAGCAATTAAAGAAAAAAGGCTGGGTGGAGCTTTCGACAACCGCGGCCAAGCCCTGGACCGATGATCGTTCCAGTCTGGTAGAAGTGTTAAACCCACTGTTTTAACCTCTTGCAATTGCCCGAGTTTTTGCTAACATGGCCCAGACACACCGACCTTCAAACCGGTGTGTCTTTTTTACTGAGAGATTAGCATGGAAAAGATACCTACGACGGCAAAAGGCTATCAGGCCTTGATGGATGAGTTGCGCGAACTCAAAGAAGTACAGCGTCCGGCTATTATCGCGGCCATTGCCGAGGCGCGCGGTCATGGCGATTTGAAAGAGAATGCCGAATACCACTCGGCTCGCGAGAAGCAAGGATTTATCGAGGGACGTATTCAGGAACTCGAATCGGTTCTTAGTCGCGTTGAAGTGATTGATTTCACCAAATTCGAGGGTGATACCGTGCGCTTTGGCGCGACCGTCGAATTATATGATGAGCATACGGAAGCGACAGCTCAATACATGATTGTCGGCCACTATGAGTCGGATATTCAGAAAAATCGATTGTCGCTTCAAGCGCCGCTATCCCGTGCACTGATCGGCAAATCCGTCGGCGATGTCGTGAGCGTAGCCGCCCCCGGTGGTCAGAAATCATATGAGATTATCAAAGTCAGCTTCGAAGAGCATTTTTACGGTCATTGATAAATAAGTCCTCTTATTCAGATAATAAAAAACCCCGCCGCAGCGGGGTTTTTGCATTAAAATAGTTGTCTTAAGCGTAAATATTTTCCAGGGCTGTTTTAACAGCAGTGATTTTGTGTTCGTCTACATTGAAACCGCTGAAAGGTTGTCTTGTGACAGCTCTGGTTGTCAATCCAAACAAGTAATTTGTCATTACTTCCGGGTGTTGTGAAACGACTTTCTCTACCAGATCAAAACCGTTATTGATCATTTCGTTAGCGCGTGCACGCGTTTCCTGTTCATTGAATTTTTTAAGACGAATATTGATGGGACCTTTGGATGCGACTTTTCCAAGGCGACGGACAGTCGTCTGTAAGTTCTTTTGATCATCTTCCGTCAATTCTTCTTTCTGTACTGCAGCACCTCCGACCAGAATAAGTGTCTCTACGGAATCCAAAAATTCGTTGACATTATTTGTATTTTTGATGATTTCACCGATGCGCTCGCCATCGGTTGCGGGAATAGTGACGCCTTTTTTTACATTCGCGCGTGTTGTATTCAAAAAGTCGGCATTGGAAAGCTGTGCCATTATTAATCTCCATAAGTGTTTTAAAATAACGAGAGGTTACTCTATGGATTACAGAAGGATTTTGCAATAGATAAAATATAGGAGAAAAGTTTCCTACTTATCTTCATGAAAATGATGGAGAATTCGGTGGAATACCGGGGCCAGGAACAGGCCCCCACATACCACCAGCAGAAGCCCGCTATACAGGGCGTAGAACGAGGCGAACATTTTTCCGGCGGTGGTATGCAGGACGTCCACCGGGCCCATGCCTCCCAAAATCATCGCGGCATTGAGCAGGGAATCCAGCCACGACAGGCCTTCGTAATAATGATAGCCGCACATTCCCATTCCCAGCGACAGCCCGATAAGCACGCAGGTTAAACCCAGCCACGTCAGCAAACGCTGGATAAAAGCGGCCCCCGAGATAAGCGGTTTAGAACGGTGTTCGAACATGGGCTATTCCTTTGTGTTATCCAATATTCTGCGGCGCATGAAAATATAAAGTGCAAATCCCCAATCCGACAACATCAGGAAAAAGGGATAGACCAAAGACGAAAGCGTGGCGTTCGGCACGGCGAACAGCGCGAAGAAATAACGCGACCCCGACCAGACCCACGAGCCGACGGGCTCGCTTCCGGGATCGTTCCAGGATTTCCGCGCTGTGGGATACAGGCTGAACAGAAACAGCAAGGCCGCCAGAGGGCTGCTGGTAACGTACCAGGCAACCAGGCTGATCAATGCCCCGAAAAAAGCCAGCCAATCGCTGCGTGTAATGTTTTTCTCTCCGACGAACAGCGCCAGGAAACTGATCAAGAAACAGGTCGATGCAACCAGATATAAAATCCATACCGAGGGTCCGCCGCCCACTTGGGATTGTGCCATGGCGGCGATGCTTACCGCCAGGCCCCAGTTAAACCAGCTGAAGACATGCGGCCGTGTTTCTTTCTTATAAATAGACCACAAATACGTCGCGTAGCGGATCAATGAAACGGCGATACCCATTCCGGCAAAAATCTCTTCACGGGAGAACGCGGTCACGGCTTGGTCTCGTTGCGGACCGGATCGGGAAGGGCTTCAATCGTTTGGGCGTGAACAAAGTTAAAGCGCGGCCGCATTTTGGTAAGAGACGGGGGCACCGGGTTCGGGCCTGTTGTCTCTGCGCTTGCTGTCGGTGTCACGGGAATTTCATTGCCGTCCCCATCGGTCAGGAATTTCGTTTTCCACTGGGTGCCCTCGCGGCAGGCGGTGGCATAGCCGCTGGTAATTTGTCCGTTGATGACGACTTGTTGCGGGAAGCGGTGGCATTCTTCGCTGCCAGAGCCTTCGCCGCCACCAATATGACGGCCGATATACCCGCTGAGGAGGCTGGTCAGGGTGCTGATGATAAAGAAGACAAAAAGAGGATGCTTCGCAGAAGAGGGAACGTACATAGGCCGCCTGCCATTCAAGGGTCAAAAATGGCGGTGGAGGCAGTCTACCGCCAACCCGTCTCGGGTAATATACCCTGTTATGCAGGCAATTTACAGGGAAATTTTGCCAAAATCGGTTAGAATATTGGGGTTTTACGAGCTAGGACGGCAGGATATCCACCACACGCTGAAAAAGAAAACGATGCGGGCGGATGATCTGAGTGATTTTATTGCCTGTTATAATCCTCAAAACCGCCATGAACGCAAAGAAACATGGAATGCAGACAGCAATCCGGAAGGTCGTTGGCGTAAATTCAGTTATCAAGAATTGATTGCCCGCGACAAAACCAGCCTCGATATTTTCTGGTTAAAGGATAAAAGCTTGAGCGATTTAGATAACCTGCCAGAACCTGATGAATTAGCAACTGAGATCATCGCAAATCTTGAATCTGGCTTGAACAGTTTTCGGGAAATCCTGGGTGCTCTGAATAAAGCCGCATAAGACGAACATTATAATAATAAAAATTTAAACATGAATTGACTGGACTTCTTCTACGAATAGAGCGTGTATGGGAGGAGGTTCCTGTACATGGATAAAATCAATATAAATCAATTAGATGATAATAATATTGCTCAGTTGCCTTTGGCAGAATTACGTCGTGTGTGGGGCGAGTACTGGGGTATGAAAGCGCACCGATATATCGGGCGGCAGCTGCTGGAAAAAAGCATCTTGTTCAAGCAGCGTGAACTGGCAGGGATGGGACTGAGCAAGGAGCAGCGGTCCCGGCTGGATCAGTTAGTCAAAACCTATAAGCGTAACCCGAAAAATGTAGCTGAAGTCACGACCAAGATTAAACCCGGTACAAAGTTGATCAAGACGATCAACGGTGAAAGGCATGTCGTAACCGTATTGTCTGATGGCTTCGAATATAAGGAGCAGAAATTTACAAGCTTATCCGTGATCGCAACAAGCATAACAGGGACTAGATGGAACGGTTGGGTTTTCTTTGGGTTGAAGAAGAGGGGGAAAGCCAATGAAACCTCAAAATAAATATTGTGCCATATATACGCGAAAATCAACGGAAGAGGGCCTGGAACAAGAATTCAATACGCTTGATGCACAGCGTGAATCTTGCCTGGCTTAACAGCAGTTTGAGCTTCATTGGTAAGATATTCAGGAAGAAATTTATTTAAAGCATCTTTGTCTCGCGCAGACATTTTATTAGAAATGCCCGGGCCAAGCATTTTAGACAAAGCATTTGAGATGTAGGGTGTGGATTGTGGTTCCGTGAAGTGTTGGGGAAATAATACCGAAAACCTTTGTTGTATAATATCATTCTTGACGTCACGGGTACGATTGATCGTTTCCGTGTTCATAGAGTTAAGCATCTTGGACGAAATACGCACTTCAAAGATAGTGCCATGTTTAGTTATTAAATCAGTTTCTTTAGTTAAAATGAGCTTGAATTTCGCAGCAAACCTTTTTTTCAGAGCCTCAAGAATATTTTTCCCAAATCTAAATGTTCCATCATCTTTAAGGTTGGAAGGTTTAGCACCCTCGTAGTAAACTTTTGTACCTTTTAAAGCATTGCCATAGCCCCTACTAGACACAGTAATGTATTTGAGTTGACGGGTTTTGGTTTTCTTTTTTCGGTTTGGTTTCTTGGTAGCCATAGATAGCCTCAGTGGTTCTGATTGGCCTAGTAATATTAGAAGCTTATAGAGATTGCTATTTGAATCAACTCCAACGACAAAACACATACCAGAGAAAACCGCCCCATAAACCCAAAACTAGGCACGTCTCTCAAGTTGGAGTCGAGTAGGGTATCGCGCGTGACCGCCCCGGAATGCGGGGCTGTGGGGCCAACAGTCTCTGCCGTTGGAGAATCGGGAGACTAGATGGCGGACAGGGCGGGATTTGAACCCGCGATGGAGTTGCCCCCATACCAGTTTTCGAGACTAGCGCGATCAACCACTCTGCCACCTGTCCGGCAGCGACGAAAATAGCAACGAAACAGGGGGTTAAGCAAGAGGGAAAGGACTAACAGGCAATCAATCCATTAAAATAAGGTCCTAAAGGTTCTGTTCCTT
>CAYRRF010000024.1:11655-17364 GCA_964426595.1 uncultured Bdellovibrionales bacterium
GAAGCACTGATTTTAACCAGCCTCCGACATGGGGAGGATTCGGCCGTGGTCCATATTTTAACCCGTTTTAACGGGCGGACGTCCGGCTATCTGCGCTCGGCGGCCAGCCCCCGGGTGCGTCCGCATATTCAAAGCGGCAATTGTATTGTTGCGGCATGGTCGGCGCGCCTGCCGGACCAGCTGGGCTATTTGAATGTCGAGCCGCTGCAGGCGTTGGCCATGCCCTTGATGCAGCGGGCCGATCTGGCGCTGGTGTTACAGACGGTGACGCATATGCTGTTATACGCGCTGCCCGAGCGCCAGGCCTTTCCGGATATTTTCGAAGGTACGCGTGCGCTGTTGCAAACCCTGCATACCAATCCGAACTGGGCCCAGGCCTATGTGTGGTGGGAAGTGCATCTGCTGCGCGCGTTGGGTTTCGGCTTGCGTCTGGAGACATGCGTGCAAAGCGAGACCCAGGATAACCTGACGCATGTCAGTCCGCGTTCGGGGCATGCGGTGTCGCGTCCGTTTGCATTGCCGTATGCGGATCGCCTGTTAAAGCTGCCCGAGTTTTTGGGCGGTGCGGAAAGTTTTGGCGCCAACGAAGTGCCGGTCGGCATGGCGCTGACGGGGTATTTTTTGAATTTGCATGTCGCCCAGCCGCTGGGCCGTCCGCTGCCCGACGTGCGTCAGCGTCTTGCGGCCTATATTATACGCGAAAGCGAAACTGTTACACACGAAGAAGAGAAGAAGAAAATCTATGGCTAAGAATGTAATTGATCAGGTGATTGACCGTCCGCTGACCGAAGTATTGTCCGAGCGCTATCTGGCGTATGCCTTGTCGACGATCATGTCCCGTTCGTTGCCCGATGTGCGCGACGGCTTAAAACCCGTGCACCGCCGTTTGATCTTTGCGATGCGCCAGTTAAACCTGCGCAGCGACGGCATGCCGAAAAAATCCGCGCGTGTCGTCGGCGATGTCATCGGTCGTTATCACCCGCACGGCGATATGGCTGTGTATGATACGCTGGTACGCCTGGCCCAGGATTTTGCTGTGCGTTATCCGCTGGTCTATGGGCAGGGGAACTTTGGGAACATTGACGGCGATAACGCGGCGGCGATGCGTTATACCGAAGCCAAGCTGACGGCGGTGGCCGAGGCGCTGCTCGATGGTTTGGATTCCGATACGGTCGATTTTCATCCGACCTATGATGGTGATGGGGAAGAGCCGGATGTATTGCCGGCGGCGTTTCCCAATCTGTTGGCCAATGGTGCGTCGGGGATTGCGGTCGGTATGGCAACCAATATACCACCGCACAATGTCGGTGAAATTTGTACGGCCTTGGAAAAACTGATCGATAAAAAGACGGTGACCGTGGCTGAACTGCTGCAGATCATGCCCGGCCCGGATTTTCCGACCGGTGGCGTGATTGTCGAGGCGCAGGAAAATATTCGGACGGCGTATGAGACGGGGCGCGGATCGATCCGTTTGCGCGCCCGCTGGCAGGAAGAAAAACTGCCGCAAGGCCAATACCAGATTGTCATCACCGAAATCCCGTATCAGGTGCAAAAATCGAACCTGATTGAAAAAATCGCCAATTTGTTGAACGATAAAAAACTGCCGCTGCTGGAAGATATCCGCGACGAATCGGCTGAAGATATTCGTCTGGTAGTGGTGCCGAAAAGCCGGAATGTCGAAGCCGCGCATTTGATGGAGTCGCTGTTCCGCAATACGGATCTGGAGATACGCTTTGCCTTGAACATGAACGTTCTGGATAAGACGCACAGACCCGGCGTAATGAACCTGAAAGAAGTGTTGCAGGCGTTTTTGGATCACCGCCACGAAGTATTGATCCGCCGCAGCCGGTATCGTTTGCAGAAAATTCAGGACCGTGTGGAAATTCTGGACGGATATTTGGTGACGTATCTTAACTTGGATAAAGTCATTAAAATCATTCGCACCGAGGACGAGCCGAAACCGGTTTTGATCAAGACCTTTAAGCTGACGGATAATCAAGCCGATGCCATTTTGAATATGCGCCTGCGTAACTTGCGCAAACTGGAAGAGATGGAAATCAAGGGCGAACGCGACAATTTGCTCAAAGAGGGTGCCGAGCTGACCGACCTGTTACAGGACGAGAAAAAGCGCTGGAAAGCAATCAAGGACCAGGTGCGTACCATTAAAAAACAATTCGGCGATGACAAAGAGCTGGGTCCACGACGCAGTACTTTCGCTTCGGCGCCGGCGATTGCCGAAGCAACGCTTGAAGCAACAATCGAGCGCGAGCCGATTACTGTTCTGCTGTCAGAGCAGGGCTGGATTCGCGCACTGAAAGGCCATGTTGCGGACGTGTCGGATCAAAAATACAAGGAAGGCGATCGTCAAGGATACGTTATTCAAGGGGAAACGACTGATAAATTCATTATTTTCGCCAGTGATGGACGCTTCTTTACATTGTCGGGGGATAAATTGCCTTCCGGACGCGGCTATGGCGATCCGGTCCGTTTGATGCAATCGATGGGTGATAACACGGATATCCTGACGTTCTTTAAGTATGAAGAGGGGATGCGCTTGCTGGTGGCTTCAAGCGACGGGCGCGGCTTTGTCGTCAAGGCCGAAGACGTGCTGGCACAAACCAAAAACGGTAAGGCTGTTTTGAGCATGCCCGACAAGGTACGTGCCGTGCTGTGCCGCCGTATTGAACCGGCGCATACGCATCTTTTGACGATCGGTGAAAACCGCAAGATGCTGGCCTTTCCGCTGGCGCAGCTTCCGGAAATGAGCAAGGGCCGCGGCGTTACCTTGCAGAAATACAAAGACGGTGGTTTGAATGACGCCAAGACATTGCGCCTGAGCGAGGGTTTGTCCTGGCCCAAAGGCAATATAACGGAAAAAGAGCTGAAGCTGTGGCTGGGTGAGCGCGCGAGCGCCGGGCGTCTGGCACCACAAGGCTTCCCAAAAAACAACAGGTTTACAGCATGACATTGAACGATCCGCTTTTAGATTCCGTTGGCAACACGCCTTTGGTCCCGTTGAAAAAACTTTTTGCCAACGACAAGGGCATCGAGGTCTTTGCCAAGCTGGAATATATGAATCCCTCGGGCAGTATCAAAGACCGTATCGTGCATTATATTATTGCAGACGCGGAAAAGCGCGGTGTGTTAAAACCGGGTGGTACGATTATCGAGGCGACCTCGGGCAATACGGGTGCGGCTTTGGCGATGATCGGCGCGCGCCGTGGGTATAAAGTGATCCTCACGACTAAACACAAAACCAGCAAAGAAAAACAGGAAGTTCTACGCATGTTCGGCGCCGAATTGGTTTTGTGTCCGAATGAGCCCGAGCACGGCCATCCTGATCATTACGTTGAAGTCGCCGCGCGTCTGGCGCGCGAGACGGGCGGTTTTCTGGTCAATCAATACGATAATCCGCTGAATATCGAGGCGCATTATCATTCGACGGGCCCGGAGATTTGGGCGCAAATGAATGGGCATGTGGATTGGTTTGTAACGGGGGGATCCACCGGCGGGACAATCACCGGAACGATGCGATACTTGCGCGAAAAAAATAAAAACATTCAAGGCCTGCTGGCCGATCCGATTGGTTCCGTTTATTACGGCTATTTTAAAACCGGCAAGATCAATCCGGCCGATATCGCTGTCTATCAAACGGAAGGCGTCGGCGAAGATCACTTGACCAAGTGCATGGACTTTTCGGTCGTCAATGATGCGGTACAATATAATGATGCGAATGCTTTTGGCATGGTGCGCGAGCTGGCCAAGACCGAAGGCTTGTTCGTCGGTCCCAGCGCCGGCGGCAATCTGTATGCCGTGCGCCAGCTGGTCAATCGTTTAACAGGCCCCGCCCGCATCGCAACGGTTCTGCAAGACCATGGCGCCAAGTACGTGTCGAAATATTGCAGTGCGGGATTTTAAAAAATGTGCATATAATATTTTTCTTGACCCTTTCGGCATCAGTACGTTAGATATATGAGATGAGGGGATAGAATGGCTGCAAGAAGCGCTCGGTGTTGTAACAAAACAAAATGACTGTGCTGATGGCGTGGTCTGGTCAAGCTCTTGATATTCAAAATGGCTTGGCTGTAGACTGCCCTGGAACGACTTCTCACCACCAAATTGTTGAAGCGGATTATAATGAAAGCACAGGGGATACAACCCTGCACTACAGTGTTTTTTACGCGCCTCTTGATTTTAATTTATCTATTACATCTATTCCTAAGGATTTTTCCGATAGGATGTGTTGTAAAACGCCAGAAACACCGGATAAAAAACTGGAACTTGAAAATTATTACCAAAAGTTTTTGAAGTCCATTCGGCCGTACAATAAGTCATTAGCCTTTAATTTGGATGAATGCGCAAAAGCACTGACTTATGATCTAACGTTTGATGATGCTTATAATTTTACTGACTTTTCAGTGCGGCCCACATGCGCCCGGATGTTGTCGAAATTCGACTACATGCAGGCAAATGCACAAGCATTCTCTTTGAATCCAAATAAAAATCTGCGTTTATGGCACGATGCAATAGCTGGTTATAGTGGATGGGAGAATAAAAAAGTGGATTTTGGTCGTATTACCACATGTACAACGGATATTATTCAAAAACGTCTGATAGACAAGGCTTTGGAAAATGGACTGGATCTCATCTATCGCATTGATCCGCAGAAAGCTTATTACGATATGAGCGAGTGTGAAGATGTTGCAAAGCTCTCATTGCGTGACCGTGTCGCACGGTTTTCTTCACGCTATGGAAGTGTTCTTAAAGCTGAAAGCAGAAAAGAAAGTCTGTTGAGAGGAAATGAAAGAACACGCGTGCCTTCTACTGCTGCACGCAACGACATTGATTTTTTCAATGTTGCATCTACGTGGGAGTTTTTTAATAACTTTGACAGTAACAGATTTCCCGAAGGCACGGCCCTAGCTATTGCGAATTACAAAAGACATACGACTACGTGGCAATACTTGGGTTTACTGAAAGCCGCTTAGTTCTTCGACGCATCCTTGCCATCAATCGGGTGTTCGCGTTTCAGGATAATCGAAATGCGGCGATTTTGCGGCGAGGTAGGGTCTTGTGGGAATAGGTTTTCTGTATCCGCTTTACCCGAGACATCCGAGATGCGTTTTTGATCAAGTCCGGCCTGTACCAGCGCTTGGCGTGAAGCATTCGCGCGATCGGCGGACAGGTTCCAATTGTCGTAGGTAGCGGAGGTACCATAGGGAACGCTATCGGTATGGCCGCGAATGGAAATCTTTTGCGGCAGCTTGCTGATAATCTGCGATACTTTCGAGATCAGCATATTGGTTTCATCGTACATCTTGGCGCTGCCCAAGGGGAACATGGATTTGCCTTGCTGGTCAACGATTTGAATGCGCAAGCCTTCGGGGGTCATGTCCACCAGCAAATTCTTGGTCAATTCTTTCAGACCCGGGTCGTCCTGGATGGCTTGTTTAATATCATTCATCGCCTGTTCGAATTGTTTTTCTTCTTCTTTGGCTTTTAGTTTTTCAAATTCGTCTTCGCTGACTTTTTTCGATCTGTCTTTGCCGGTTTCCACATCGTCGGGCTTGGTTTCAACATCGCTGGGACGTTTGTCGGTGGAGGCGGTGAGTGTTTTATTATCCGTCAGCGTGCCTTCGGTGGTCATGTTGATCCCGCCCATAACGCCGCCCGATCCGGACTCGCTTTTCGAGGCGCTGGAAGGGGTAA
>CAYRRF010000025.1:0-2595 GCA_964426595.1 uncultured Bdellovibrionales bacterium
CAAAGTTGATGCGTGTAAAACAACGTTTTGACTTCAAATAAAGACAACAAAAAACCCCGCCAAAAGCGGGGTTTTTTAATTATGTAGATCCATCAGATCCCGGCTCATTCTTGCTTGCGCTTTGCGCGAAGCCGGGATAACGCTCTCGATAAAACACTCCGTGTTTTATTTACGAATACCCAATTCCGCGATCAGCGATTGATACTTGGCGCTGTCGGTGGCGTTCAAATAGTCCAGCAAACGACGACGGCGGTTGACCATCTTGATCAGGCCGACGCGGCTGGCCAAATCCTGTTTGTGTGTTTTCATGTGCTCGGTCAGGTTATTGATGCGCTCGGTCAGAATGGCGATCTGTACTTCCGGCGAACCGGTGTCGTTGGCGGCGCGTGCCTGTTTGGTGATGATCGCTTTTTTGCGTTCGGTAGTAATCGACATCGTTTTCTCCTTATGCAGTAGGGTTGATAACTCGGGCCGGACGCAACACACCACTTTCCAATCGACACAGGGCAATCAGCTGATTGCCGCACATCGCCAGAACAGGCCCCGCCGGAGCGGGCTGCGGCAGACGGTCGGCGGCAGAGAGGCTTAAAAAGCTCAGACCTTGACCGGTGCGCAGGCGTTGCGCTTCTGTTTCCGTAATGTCTATAGCCGGGATGTCGTCTAGCCCAAAGACAAGCGGTTGCAGAATCGCCAGGCGCGACTCATACGCCATTTCTTCGAAAGAATCCAGTAAAATCGCCTGATCGGCGCGAAAAGCCCCGGCTTTGGTACGAATAATGCGGGTACAATGCCCAACCGTTCCCAAAAAGAGAGCCAAATCCCGCGCCAGCGCCCGAACATAGGTCCCTGTACCGCACGAAACCTCAAAATGGGAATATTCATCCGTCCCCCCGGCGAGCAGTTCCAGCCGCGCGATCGTAACCTGACGGGCGGGCAGGGCGACCGCTTCGCCCTGACGGGCGGCGGCATAGGAGCGGATGCCATTGACCTTGATGGCTGAGAAGGCTGGGGGCACCTGGGTGATCGTCCCCGTAAAGTGCGGCAGAGCGCTGTGGATGGCCGCTATTGTGGGGCGATTCGCGGACGTGGCCACGACTTCGCCTTCGGCGTCATCGGTGCTGGTCTGGGCGCCCCATTGCACGGTGAAGCGGTATTCCTTGTTGTGCGCCTGTTCCAGATCATGCATCAGCGGAATTAATTTTGTGGCCTCGCCGAACGCGATCGGCAGCACGCCTTCGGCCAGCGGGTCCAGCGTTCCCGCATGTCCGGCTTTGGCGGCATTCAACAGGCGCCGTACTTTGGCCGTGGCCTGCATCGATGTCAGGCCATAGGGCTTGTACAGATTCAGCCAGCCGGAAATATTTTCTTTTTTGCGGGTCATGAAAGGGTTCTACCGCGAAGCACGCCAAGAACGCAAAGGTTTTTCAAACGCCAAACCATCCGAGATGGTTTATCCACAGCAAGGCGATTGTCACGGGGCAGGCGGCGGCGCCAAAGGGCAAGTAGAAATCTTTCAGCGGGCGGCGCGTGACAAGAATGACCAGCGTGCCAACAAGAAGCAGCAACGCGGCCGAGCCTCCGATCATAAGGCCGACCCCGCTGGGCCCCAGCCAAATGCCGGCGGCCGCAGAAAATTTAACATCGCCTAGGCCAATGCCCTCGACGCCTTTCCATTTCAGTGAAATAAAACGCGTGACCCAAAAAATGCCCGCGCCACAGATCGCGCCCGAGACGATGGTGATGAGTGTCGCTTCGATAGCGGACGCATCAGACCAGTCGATGTGGGTGGCGCGTTGGATAAGTCCGAGGGCAGCCAGGGCCAGGTTGGCTTTGTCCGGCAGTAAAAAATACCGCCAATCCATATAGGTCAGATACAGCAACACCACCGTTGCAACGGAGAGAAGCACAACGGTGGTGTCAAAGAACATTAAATCAAACGATCCGCAAACTTATGGCAGCTGCCAAACAATGGTATTTGTCGCAGCGTTACAAGCGCCCGAAGCAACGGCGGCTGTAATCGGGAACGTTGTAATCGCACCACCGCCATTGACGGTAACCGAGACGATTTCGTTTGCGTTGTTGATAGATTGCGTCAATTTCACGCAAGCGGATTGCGAGATATTGGCAAAGCTGATTGTGACGTTGTCATCGGTTGCAGCGTTCGTCGCGGGAGCGATAACGATGCCGCCGTTGAAAGCGTTGCGCTGTTGATCGCGCAAGACACCGCTTGTAACCCGCGGGCTGGTCGGTGCGGACACGGCACTGTCAAAGGTCACGCCGGTATAGATACCGCCCTGTTGTTGCGCCATGTTGGCTGTTTCTTGGCGCAGTGTCAGAAGAAGGCGTGTGGACTCGGTGGCTTTGTTGCCGTCGGAAACCAGACGATAGGTTGCAATTGCACCGATCAAAAGCAGGGCCGCGACGCCGATGACAAGTAATAATTCCAAAAGCGTAAAACCGCTTTGACGTTGAGATGTTTTCATTTTTCTTCTCTCCATAGTTTAAGACTCGGGGGGTTACATCGGTGAAGCGCTGGCCGAGTCTTGAATTTGTTGGACAACACCGAAGATAGAACTGATCAACACACCTAAGGTA
>CAYRRF010000025.1:2605-16246 GCA_964426595.1 uncultured Bdellovibrionales bacterium
GATCTTCATCGACCGCGCCCTGGCCCGCAATATCGACCTTGGCTTCGACATCGCTGACCCAAGCATGGGTAATCGCATACAAATTTGTCTCAAAACCCTTTAACGTTGCGTAAACGCGCAAATCATCAATCAGCTCGGCATCGGGAAAATCCAGGCCGGTAGCGGCCATGGCGTCGCCCAGATTGAGGCCCGAGCTTAAATGATGCGCAATGGCGCGGACCCGTTCTTGCAAATAGGGGGTCGATTTGTCGCTAATCCGGCGCAGGGCATTGTCGTCCAGCTTGACACCGGAAGACATAAGAGATGCAACTGACAGCAGGAAGGCCGAACCCTGCCACATACGATAAATGCTGTAGGGCACGATGTTCTCGACCAGACGGCGGGTCACTCCTGTCCAGCGCGGCAACGAGAAGCTGACGATGGTGACGAACGAGATAAGGCCCGTCAGAAAATAGAGACCCTGTTCGCGGATAGTGGCGGCGACCCCGGCGACGATGGCGGCCGTGCCCTGCCAGCGATCAATCGGCAGAACCTCGCCAAAGGCGGGGATGATATTATACGACGCCATAACCAGAGCCAGAATCAGCACCATGATCAATAACAGCGGATAGGAACCGCTGGAAATAATGGCGCTTTTGACGCGGCGCTGCTGGGCGACGCATTCCGCTGCGTTCATGAAGGACTCTTGCAGTCGGCCGGAATTACTGCCCGTTTCCAGCAACAGACTTTCGCCCGCCGGCACGTACGGGGCAATGCATTGACCGAAATTCATGCCGTTTTCAATACTGTTGCGCCAGCGGCGCAGCACGGCGGCCGTCGCGTGATGCCGGCGCTTTTCTTCAATGGCGGCAATCTGCATCAGCGAGCGGTCCAGCGACACGCCGTTTTTCAACAATTGCGCCAGTTTGCGATACATACGTTCGCGTGCCTTGGCGTTGAATTCAAACAAAAGCTGAAGTTTAAGCAGACTCATAAAGGCCAGCCTAGGCGCCATTCTTTAATCTTTAGTAACCATCTTTTGCTTAGGTTGTCTCATAACATTTAAGAGGTGAGGGTCTTATGCCACTCAAAATTCAGCTAAAGCCCAAAGAGCGGGTGATCATTAACGGTGCCGTGATTGAAGGGCATGAGGATGCGCGAACGGAAATCGTCGTGCTTAATAACGCCTCGGTTATGCGCCAGAAGCACATTCTGCAACAGGATGAAGCCAACACACCCTGCAAGCGCCTCTATTTCGCGTTGCAGATGCTGTATATCGAAGACGAAGAAAACCACGGCCCCTATAAAAAATCTTTTGACCAGTATCACAAGGATCTGGATGAGACCATGTCTCTGCCGACAATCAAGATGTCGTTAGGTCTGATCAAGGATGCGGTCGAGGGTAAAAAATACTATGACGCGCTTAAAGTCTGCCGCGAGCTGATCAAGGTCGAGGCCGAACTTTTCAAGTACGTCAATCCGATGGAAGAATAATCCCGTTTATTTGTGGTACAGGCCGCACGTACGTACGCTGCGGAAGGGAATTTCTTTAAAGGCCGTCCATCCTTTCATCACATTCGCATTCTCGCGGTTACGCAGGCAGGAAATAACCAGGCCTTTGGGATGGGCTTGATGCCATTTGCCCAGATCGTTCGGCACGATAGCGTCAACCGGTTTATTCAGGCGCGCCAGATAGCCAAAATCGCCTTCATACGTCCCGAGGTAAGCAAAGGCCTGATTCGGGTTCTTGTTTTGTTCGGCTTGAATGACATCGGCGATAGGCTGCATATCGAACGAGGCAAACACGGTCTTATCTGCAATCACATGCATCCATCCCGCGATGGCCACGACGGCAACGCTGGTGGCAACGACCGTATCACGCAGATAACGTCCGCTCCACGAGAGCAAAGCGCATGATACGATAACAATGACTGCGCCGTAACCAACCGGCAGGTCCTGTAAGCTGAGAAGAAATGGATTTTCGGTATGGCTCAGGGGAACAGCCCATTTCGCGACACTTAAGCCAACACCCAAGAGCGCGCACAGCACAAGGGGAATCGTTGTCAGCAGGGAACGTTTATTCGCCGCGATGGCCACGCGTGCCGCCAGCCATAAGCAGACCGCCGGCAAAATAGGGAACAGGTAATGGATTTGTTTTCCGCTGATAAGGCTGAAGGCGATAAAGACGGGGATGGCCCAGCACGCCAAAAAACGCTGCTGCCAGCCATTGCTTTGTGTGCTGTGCCACAGGCTGGGCAAAAACAGCCACGGCAAAAGATACAAAGGTGCCAGAGCGCAATAAAACCACCAGGGTTTTGCATGATCGAACGCATGCACAATGCGTCCTGTACTTTGACCAAAGAAAATCATGTGGGCATAGGTCGGACCGCCGCGAATAGCGGCCGGGATTGCCCAGGCCAGTGCAATCGCAAAGCCGATCAGAACGCCCAGCACGATACCGCTATACCAGCGGAACATGTTGTGGCGTTGCGGCGCCCATACAGGCAGCAATACCGCCGCGGGCAGAACGTGCAATAAAACCACGGGTCCTTTGGCCAACCCGCCCAGACCGATACACGCACCTAAAAGCAAAAACGCACTGTAGCGACGTGTTGTCGCGGCCAGCACCAATGCGCACATGCTACTGACAACAAAAAGGCTAAGCAGAAAATCATAGAGAATAAGATGTCCATACGCCAAGACCAGCGGCAGGCCCAGGAAAAGCCAAAGGGAAAGCGCGGCAATGGTTTCATTGTTCGGCCACAACAGACGCGCCAGACGTGTCATCATCCATGCCGTGCCAAACGTGACACATGCGGTGACGATGGTTGCGGCCGCTTTGCTGACACCGAAAAGCATCCACATCGCTTGAATGAGCCATGGCAGCAGCGGGGGCTTGTGGCTGTAGGGCGCGAAATTGAGAGTCATGTTCAGGAAGTCGCCGCGGACGAACATCTCCCACGCGACCGTCATGGCGCGGGTTTCGCTGGTGGGAAGGACGGGGCGCGTGAACATGACCAGCGCAGTGAATGCAAGCCACAAAAGACCGCACACAATTAAACTTTGGCGTGTCGATAACATACGGATACCTCGTAAGGGATGTGTATTATTTTGTTTCGTTGTGTTTCGCTTTGGCAATGAAGGCCAGATTGCGGAAGTAAATCAGAAAACCCATCGCCTGTCCCAGGATGAACACGGGATCCTCTTGATGAATGGCGTAGGCAAGCAGGACAAAAGAACCGCCGATGCTAAAATACCAGAAAGAAATGGGAATAACCGATTTCTTGGCGCGTTCCGAAGCGATCCACTGCACCAGAAAGCGCATCGTGAACAAGGCCTGACCGGCAAAGCCGATGGCGATCCACAACGTATTGATGCTGATATCAAAAGGCAGAAGGTCGCGCAGAAATTCGATAAAGGACATGAGGGACTACTCTTCTTTGCAGGTGACGCCGTGTTTAGGTCCACGTAAGGCTAACCAGGAGACACCGAACAGATCCACAATCCCGACCCACAGGCGGTCCCAAAAACCGTATTTCGAAGTGCCTGTCATGCGGGGACGGGCATTAACCGTCATATACAGCATGATGACGCCTTCGCGTTTCATCAAAGCCGGCATAAAGCGGTGCATATGATTGAAATACGGCAGGCGCAAAAAGGTTTCGCGCGGGAACATTTTGATACCGCAGCCGCTGTCGCGCGAGCCATCTTTCAGCATGGCGTTGCGAATGCGGTTGGCGATTTTAGAGGAAAGTTTCTTCATCGGCGTGTCCATGCGGTTGAAACGCTGGCCGCCGACAAAACATGCGCTTTTTTGTGCGCGGTATAATTCGTACATCTGCGGAATATCCGCCGGATCGTTATGACCGTCGCCGTCCAGAGTGACAATCGCGTCGGCGGTGGCAAACCGCACACCTGTGGCCACGCCCGAGCTTTGGCCGCAACGCTGCGAGTGGCTGACGATCCGCAAGCGCGGTTCGCGCTGCTTGGCGGCGCGCATTTTTTCCAGCGTCTTGTCCGTACTGCCATCATTCACAAAGATGATTTCCTTGAGCGGGACCTTTTTGGTTGCAGCTATGATCTGGTCGAGCAACGGATCGACATTATCTTCTTCGTTCAGCATCGGAACGACGACGGCGAGGCTTGGTGTGTTCATGGCCCTCACGCTAGCCGTAACGCCTGCAAAAAAAAAGCCCCTTTGAGGGGGCTTGAGGGGAAGTCCAGAGAGAGTAGTGGAGCTTGAAACTTAGGCGTCTTCCAGCACACGTTCTTCCGCCAGATGCGGGCTCAGAGTGTGCCAAAAATCTTTGAGTTCGATCACATCCGCATCCATAGAGGCACGCGCGATGGCGTCGCGCGGGGCGGGGGTCTGATCGACGAAATCCAGAAAACTGGCCGGGAAGGCCTGGCGCGGGGCGCGTAAGCCGTAATCAACCAGCAATCGCGCCACATGGGCCGGGCTGGTGCGCATATAATCGGCTGTGTGTTCAATGGCGGTACGCAGCTTGGCTCCAATGGCCAGCGTGCGGGGCAGGCGGTTCATGATATGCACAAAGGCTTGGTAATAATCATGGTCCTGGCTGCTCGCACTGGGGGGGACAGGCATTGTATAGAGCGGGATCATTTTCGTGTGAGACCTCTACCAAGGGGGTTAAGCCACCATCATTCTCCCAGAATATCAAAGAATGGTTAATAATAGATAAAACTTTACGCGAATTATCCTGAAATACTATTTTGCGTAAGCGGTTGTTTTTTCTACAAAGCCTTATACAATGGGGCTATGAAATTACGTCCTGCCCTTTTTTCACTTTTTTGTGGCCTTGGTCTTAGCCTGACCGCTTTTGGACAGGCCGATGAAGAGTACCCTTCTTTAACCGCCTCGTTAGAAGACGTTCGTCCGGATACAGCTTCGTCCTCCAGCGCCGTAGAACCAAAGCCCTATGATGCCGGGATTGAAAAATTTCTGCGGCAAAATCACGTCTCTTATATTCCATCGCACGTCGCGCAGAATGATCCGTGGGTGTATGAAAGCCTTTCCGATACGGATCGGGCTTTTTTCACGGAGAATGCGTTATTGGAAGTAGCGGGTCGGATAAGTGACCCACAGGAATTGTATGTGTCACTTTTAGGTCGTGACCAAAATCACAACGATACTTTGGAAATCAACGAAGTAGACCTTGTCGTACGGCAAACTGAACGGGGGGAAGGAACTGGCGCTTGGCAAGGTTTGTATTATACCAAGGTCGTTATCACAAAAGCGGGCCAGGCCTATGAGACGACTTTAATCAACGATACGAACGAAGACATTCTGTTTCAAAGAACGATGTCTTTGACGTTAGAAGAATAGGAGAAGCCGCAATGAAGCCGAAGCATTTTTTATGGGCTTGTGCCTTGAATATAGGGTTTACTTCTTCGGTTTTGGGACAAAACCCGGCCCCGGCCGCGGCGAAAGGTTTTTCGCATCAGGGCTTGGATATGAGTCGTGAAATCGTAACGTTGTCGGATAGTGTCCTGGAAAAGCTATATTTGGACAATGTTGATTTTGTGTCGATTAAAATAGAACAGGCCAAGAAGTCATCATTGGCGCATGATCTGGCAGATGGTTTGGATGATGACGATGCAAATGTGTTGAAAAAGAAGAAAACGATCCTGGTTGCGGGTGTGGTAGACGACACGACGCAGCAAGTCAGTGGCGTACATATAATATATCTGGCGGTACAAGATAAAAATTACGATGGTAAGATCGAGCCCGGCGAAATCCTCTTTGTCGCGAATGCGTACGACACCACCCAGGAAGGCACTATTATTCGCACCATGGATGTCCAAAGTTCAAACGATGCCTATCACTCGAAAATAGTCGTGCAGGACGACCGGATTGTCGCCAAAATCCAGACGAAAAATAACCCATAATAAGGTATTTTTAACCCCCCCTTCATCCCTGTGGGGTCACAATAGAGGCCATGGAAGAGTTTCTGACCCGCATAGATGCGGAGATTGATCGTATCCCGGATATGGTGCATTACGGCCGCGTGTCGGCCGTTTCGGGGATGCTGGTCGAGGTTCGCGGTTTGACGCAAACGGTTGCCATTGGCGGCCAGTGCATGGTTACAACCACCACCGGACAAGAATTACTGGGCGAAGTCGTCGGCTTTCGCGAGGGCCGCGCCCTGTTGATGCCGTTTGGCAAGCTTGAAGGTATTGGTCTGGGGTGTCGTGTTACTGTTATCGGTGAGCCGCCCAGCATTGCGCCCAACATGGGATGGCTGGGACGTGTCGTCGATGCCTTGGGTCAGCCGTTGGATGGTTTAGGTCCCTTGCCGATGGGAACCGAGTTGACACCCTTGCGTGCACCGGCGCCGGATGCGCATTCGCGCCAGCGCATGGCGGGTAAAGTCGATTTAGGAGTGCGCGCATTAAATGTGTTTCTGACGATGAGCCGCGGGCAGCGTATGGGTATTTTCGCAGGCTCGGGTGTTGGGAAATCCACGATGATGTCGATGCTGGCGCGTGCGCCGACCTCGTGCGATGTCGCGGTGATCGGCCTGATCGGCGAACGTGGCCGCGAAGTTCAGGAATTTTTGGAAGATGATTTAGGACCCGAAGGGTTGAAACGCTCTGTTGTCGTTGTGGCTACCGGTGATCAACCGCCTTTGATGCGCCGTCAAGCCGCCTATACGACGATGGCGATTGCTGAATATTTCCGTCGTCAGGGCAAAGAAGTTTTGTGCATGATGGACTCGGTGACGCGCTTTGCGATGGCACAGCGTGAAATCGGTTTGAGTGCCGGCGAACCGCCAACCTCGAAAGGTTATCCGCCCACGACGTTCACCGAACTAGCAAAATTACTTGAACGCGCCGGTCCTGGGCCGAAAGGCGAAGGCAATATTACCGGACTGTTTTCGGTGCTGGTCGAGGGCGACGATCACAACGAACCGATCTCGGATGCGGTGCGCGGGATTATCGACGGACACATTGTGCTGGATCGTGCGATTGCTCAGCGGGGGCGTTATCCGGCGATCAATATTTTGAAATCTGTTTCGCGGGCGTTGCCCAAATGTAATAACGATGCCGAAAATCTGTTGATCCAGCAGGCCCGTGAACTCTTGGCGACTTATGAGGATATGGCCGAGCTTATCCGTCTGGGCGCTTACCGCAAAGGGTCTGATCCCAAAGTCGATCGCGCGATTGCACTGTACGATGCAATCGAGACATTTTTGAAACAAGATCCGTACGAACAAACCGATATCGCGCATTCCTATGCCCAGCTGGCGACGATCTTAGGAATAGAATGGCCGACCGATGGCACAGCTGCATAGCCTGATCCGCTTGCGGCGGCATGAGCTGGATGAAAAACGCAAAATTCTGGCGGATTTGAATAAAGAACTTGAGCATCTATATGCGCGCAAGCAAAAGCTTTTGGACGATCTGGCGCGGGAGAAAGATCTGGCGGCGGTCGATATGGACTGCGCGCGCCATTTCCCGAACTTTTTGAATCGCACCATGCAACAGGTCGATGCACTTAATACAGCGATTCAATCCAAGCTTTTAGAAATACAGGCCGCTACCCTGGTCGTGCAGGAAGCTTATCTGGAAGCCAAGAAGCTGGAAATCGCACAAGAAAATCGCGACAAGGCCGAGGCTGAACGTCTGCAAAAAATAGAAGACGCGCAAATGGATGAGATTGGCCTCGAGGGCTTTCGTCGTCATACGAAGGAAGAAAGCGCTTAAGCTTCCTGTTGTTCCAATTGCAATTGCGCCTGTTCATAGGCGGCGATGCGTTCGCGGTGGCGTTGCGTCACATAGGCTTGAACGATTTCGACCGGGCGCTGGGTTGGATCGCGTTCGCAGGTCACATAGTTGAAGCTGACGCGGCGCCAGCCATTTTGCATCAGGTAGTGAAGCATGGTCGTGCGTGACATGAGAGGTTTCCTTTCCAAAGAGGTCAAACGAGGGGACTCCCTCTAAACGATGCAAAAGGTATGCCAACTTGTGGCCCACCCACTGGACCTTCCGTCGAACTGTGTTACGATTCGGAAGGTTTGGGCAGGGAAAAGGGGGCCGCTTATGCGTTTTTTCATCATCATGGCAGTGTTTTTAGGGGTCCTAGGCGCCGCCCGGGCCGAGGTGCAAACCCCGATGACGGCCGATAGTCTGCGCAAAATGTGCGACAGCCGCTATGATATCGATGCCGGCATGTGCGCAGGCTATATCATGGCCGTGGCCGAAACGGTGATGCAGGATAGCAATCCCGGCCGCCGTGTGTGCCTGAGCCCGGCGATCAGTCCGCAGACCCTGATGGATCATGTGCGTGACTATTGGCAACAAAATCCACCCGCCCCACAGGATTTGGCCAGTTTTAGCGTTGATCTGGCATTGCGGGCCCGTTTCCGCTGCCCATAAACCAATCGAGAAAAGCTCTTGTGGGCGGACGTGGTGCGCGATAAACTCGAGGCCTTCCAAGAAGGTTTTCTTACAACTTTAGCTAGAGGATATTTGTCCCATGAATCGTTCTGTATTGCGTTGGAGTATTTTAAGCGTGGCCGTGGTGGCCGGGCTGGGTATTGCCGGCACACAATTCATTGATCGCGCCGATGCACAGGAAGCCAAACCGGCTGCCGCTGCTGCGGATCAAACCCCAACCCTTAAAAGCATTTTGAAAGACGATGCGGTCTATGCCACTGTGGGCGCTGATAAAATCACCGGCAAAGATGTGCGCGTGATTGCCAATCAATTGCCACCCCAGCTTCAAGCAGCGCCCGGCGATAAGGTTCTGGAGCTGGTTGTCAATCAGCTGGTCAATGACCGTCTGGTCGACAAAGCCGCCGCAGACATGAAACTGACCGAGGATAAAGTAACACAAGAGCGTGTTGCCGAGATGACCAAGCAGGTCGTGCGCGAGCGTTACCTTGAGAAAAGCCTGGAAGGCAAAGTCACCGATGCCAGCGTCAAAGCTAAATACGACGAGCTGGTTTCTAAAACACCACAAACGGATGAAATCCGTGCCAGCCATATCCTTGTAACGGATGAAGCCAAGGCGAAAGAAGTCATGGACAAGCTGGCAAAGGGTGAAGATTTTGCAGCGCTGGCCAAGCAATACTCGGTGGATCCGACCAAAGACAAAGGCGGCGACTTGGGTTACTTCGTCAAGTCGGCGATGGTCAAAGAATTCGGCGATGCTGTATTTGCCATGAACAAAGGCGATGTATCGAAAACGCCGGTGAAAACCCAATTCGGTTATCACATCATCAAAGTAGTCGACAAGCGCAAGCAGGCGCCTCCGCCATTTGATCAGGTCAAAGACCGCATCAAAGCACAATTGAACGACGAGCAAGCCCGCGCCATCCTTGATGGCTTGCGCAAGCAGTCCAAAGTTGAAATCACACTGCCGAAAAAATAACGGCTAAAGAAATATCGAGATACAGCAACCGCCGCGGGGGCAACCCTTGCGGCGGTTGTTTTTTAGGCAGTAAAAACGAATCAATAAAAAATAACATGTTGACATAGCTTTAATTTGCGGTTATCGGTTGGTTATACCGTCCCCTTAACCGTGAGGTTTATAGAATGCCGTATACAAAGGAAGAGCTGGAAGAATACGATGAGCGCAAATCGTCTACCAAGGCGATGACAGGCCTTGCAGCGTTTTTGACCTTAGGGGTAATTGCTATTGCACAGCATTTTGGTGAAAATAAACAAACGATTGAAGCTAAGCCTGTACAAAAGACGAATATGGCCCAGATCCTCCCTGCCGGAGCAGGCGTGCTAAAGGAAAGCGGCCATGCCGACACAGCCACCAGCCTGTCGTTTTACGATCCCTATAAAAAGCCTCAACCCAAGTAGAAAGCGGGCAACAGAAGCTTTTTAAAAGCCCACACATTTACTACCTGCTTTAATACATAAAATTTAATAAAAATTGCTTGCATTAACCTTCTGTACAGAGTAAACTGAATAAATGTAGACTCGGCTTCGTCCTTAATCCGGTCGTTCCTTAACTCTTACCCCAGGGATTTTGTCCATGCGTTCTTTTCTTTTTGCCGCGTTGTTGAGTGCTTTTTTATGGGTGGGTGGTCCGGCTCATGCCGAGGACGCCGCTAAAACGGCCGCAACACCGACCGCAGCAGGCAGTGCTTTTACCGATGCGCAGCGCTCGGAATTGAACGGCTTGATTCGTCAGTTCATCACCGATAATCCGCAGGTTCTTATTTCCAGCGTCGATGCTTTTTATAACAAGCAAAATGCCGAGAAGGCGCAGCAGGAAGGCCGCGTGGAAAATCTTTCGGCAGATTCGATAGACACGCCGATAACACCTTCGGTTGGTCCCAAAGATGCCAAGCTGACGATTGTGTACTTCTTTGATTATAATTGCGGTTTCTGTAAGCAAGTGGATTCGGATTTCAGTCGCTTGATTAGCGAAGAAAAAAATATCCGTTTCTTGTTTAAAGAACTGCCGATCCTGAACGAAAGCTCCGAGCTGGGCGCACGTTGGGCGATGGCCGCGAACAAGCAAGGGAAATACCTGGATTTCCACAGCGCTTTGATGCAACACACCGGCAAGATTGACGAAGAAGCCTTGACGACCCTTGCCAAAGAAAAAGGCCTGGATGTTGCCAAGCTGAAATCGGATATGGCCGACCCGGCCATTTCGGATGCCTTGGAAAAAGATCTGGCGCTGGCCCGCAGCATCGGAGTACGCGGTACGCCGTTCTTCCTCTTTGGCAAAGAAAAAGTACCTGGTGCGATTTCCTACAGCAAGATGAAAGAATTGGTTGGTCGCGAGCGTGACGGCGTTGTTGTGCCGCAGGCTGCAAAAGATGCCGCTGCCGCCCAAATGGCCGAAGGCAAAGCCGCCATTGACTCGGGTGATAAGGCGGCTGTCGATCCCGCCTTGCAGCAGGAAGTGGATCGTGCGCGTAACGAAGCCAAAGAGATGATGGGTGAAATTACTAAAGAAGCTGGCATCGCCAACCCTTTGGATAAAAAAGCCCCCACGACTACACCCGCCGATAAAAAATAGGCTTTAGCGTTTAAGAATTAAAACCCCGCCTTCCGCGGGGTTTTTTCATGAGGAGAAGGAAATGGACCACTTGAAACTATTTTTCGCAGGGATGCTGGCAGTAATGTATGCTGCCAACGCTTTTGCGGCGTCTCCGCTTCATTTCCAGGATGCCTTTGTCCGCGCCACGCCGCTGCGCATCAGTGCGGGCTATATAATCATTACCAACCCAGCCAAAGAAGAAGATCAGTTAACGGCTGTTACAACGCCGGGTGCGGGGAAGGTGGAAATACACCAGACGGCAACCGATGCAAAAGGGATTGTGACGATGCAGCCTGTTACGGCTTTACAGGTACCGGCACAGGGGCGTCTGGCGCTGCGGCCGGGCGGGACGCATATCATGCTGTATCAATTAAAGCATCCGTTACAGGAAGGGCAAAAAGTGACTCTAACCCTGCACTTTGCCAAAGCAGGCCAGGTGCCAGTGGTCTTTACCGTGCGGCCCATCACATATAAGGGAAAAGAAGAAAAAGCGGGATTTTAAGTCCCGCTGCTTTTTCCTGGACCCGCAGGGGCGGCGCGCTGGAAGGGAGACAGCTTCGCGCGGAGCGGTGTAATGAAAAAGGCCAAAACGAACGGATGACATGGAAAGCCCTCTAAGAATCAGTATAACAAAGCTTTCCGGCCAATGCAAGCAATTTTATCTAAATTTTAATAAATAGCCTTAAATGGCGTTTTGGCGCCGGGTGTGATAGGAAACAAGCCATGTATTTTGTCGCACTACGGATGTTAATGGGGGATACCAGCAAATATATCGGTATCATCATGGGGGTTACCTTTGCTGCCCTGATCATGACCCAGCAGCCGTCGATCTTCGTCGGTCTCATGAGTCGTACCTTTGGCTTTATCAATGATACGCGTTATCCGCAATTGTGGGTCATGGACAAGAAGATGCAATTTGTCGATGACATCAAACCGATTCAAGATACACAGCTGTTGCGCGTGCGCGGCGTCGAAGGGGTGCGCTGGGCCGTGCCGATGTATAAAGCCATGTTGCGCGCCCGCACCGAAGGCGGCAATTTTGAAAATGTCATCATTGTTGGCCTCGATGATGCCACGCTGATAGGCGGTCCGGGCAAGATGGTCAAAGGCCGTCTGGATGATTTGCGCCGCAGCGATGCCGTTATCATCGATACCGAAGGCGTCAAGAAACTTTCCACGCGTACCGATGCCAAGGGCGAAGTAATTCCGCTGGATATTGGCGACTCGGTGGAGATCAACGACAAGCGCGCTGTTATTGTTGGAATTGCCGAGGTTTCTAAAACATTCCAGTGGCTGCCCATGGTGTATACGACCTATACGCGCGGTACAAATTATTCCCCCGCCGAGCGTTTAAAACTTTCTTTTGTACTGGTGGGTGTGCGGGACGAGGCGCCGATCGAACAGGTGGCAGAGAATATCACCCAGCATACCGGGTTGATGGCGCTGACCAATGACCAGTTTTCGAAGATGACACTGAAATACTTCATGAAGAAAACCGGTATTCCGATTAACTTTGGTATCTCCACCTTGCTGGGGTTCCTGGTCGGTGCGGCGATCGCCGGACAAATGTTTTATAACTTTACCCACGATAACCTCAAACAATTTGCGGCCATCAAAGCCATGGGCGCCAGTACGTGGATGCTGGTGCGCATGATTATTTTGCAGGCGATATTCGTCGGTATTACCGGCTGGGGCTTGGGCGTTGGGTTGGCGGCGTGGTTTGGGTATTCTATGCGCAAATCCGTTCTGGCATTTAAAATGATTCCCGAGATATTAGTGCTCAGCGCAGGCGGCGTGATGGTGATTATCACGCTGGCGGCGCTGATTTCCATTCGCAAAGTTGTCAAGCTGGAGCCGGCCGTTGTCTTTAAGTAGTCCCGTTATCACGTGCCGTGATGTCACCAAGATCTATGGCGTCGGTGACGAGGCCGTTGCGGCGCTGCGCGGCATTGATTTGGATATTTATGCCGGCGAATTATTTATGCTGGTGGGGCCTTCGGGGTGCGGCAAGACAACGTTGATTTCTATTTTGGCGGCCATTTTGGATGCCAGCGGCGGCACATGCGATGTGCTGGGACAGGATCTGGCACGCTTGTCCAAGAGCCAGAAAAACCGGCTGCGCGCCTATAATATCGGCTTTGTTTTTCAGGCTTTCAATTTATTGCCCAGCCTGACGGCGGCGGAAAATGTAGCGGTACCGCTGTTTATTCAAGGGGTAAGCCGCCGCCAGGCCTTGGCCAAGGCCAATGCGCTGTTGGAGAAAGTAGGCCTGGGCGGGCGGCAGAAATCCTTGCCCAGCCAGCTGTCGGGCGGACAGCAGCAACGTGTGGCTATCGCCCGGGCGCTGGTCCATGATCCTAAAATTATTGTCTGCGACGAGCCGACATCGGCGCTGGATCACGTCACGGGACAAAAAGTGATTGAATTGATGCGCGACATGGCGCGTGATTTTGGTGTAACATTGATTATCGTGACGCATGACGCGCGCATCTTTCGTTACGCGGACCGTATTGCGCAAATGGATGACGGGCGTGTCGTGCGTTTGGTAACGGCGGCTGAATACGAACAAGAAGGACTGAATCATGAGTAAAAAATGGCTTTTTCCGCTGTTGGCGGTTGCGGGTATTGTG
>CAYRRF010000026.1:0-16203 GCA_964426595.1 uncultured Bdellovibrionales bacterium
CCAGCCTGGGCAACACGGAAACAAATGCCAGCGCGTCAGACAAACCTTTCGATTTCCGTGAGACGATCGTCGGCCGTAAAATCAAACAGCTGCGCACCGACAAAGATAAAATCGCCGACTTCTACGCGAAGTACGATGCACGCCTGAAAGATTTGCAAAAAACGTCGGAAGCCACAGCGCGTGATTATTACAGCGCCACAGCCATGATCAACTCGCGCCTGCAAGGCGGCACCACACCGGGTAACCCAATCCTGGTCGAGCAGTCGCAAATCGCCCAGCAAAAACTGGAAGCCATCGCCAGCGATATCTCGACACTTTCGACATTGGCTAACGATATCTCGACCAATGCATCGGTTGCCTCGTATTTATTGGAAGCCGTACGCGCGACCTATGGCCTGTCAGGCGCCGTGGATGAAGATCATGTAGCTCTCACGCAATTGGAAGATGAAGTGAACCGTCTGGTCGTACAAATCGACCGCCAGTTGACTGACGCCAACAACGACATCAATCGCCGTACCTCGTATCTTTCGACCGAGCGTCGCAACCTGCAGACGCTTACGTTAGGTATCGCCAATGGCGAACTCTACGGCCAAAGCTTGGCTAACCGTGCGTTCTTCTCGCCCACCAGCGCAATGAATGGCGACCCTGATGTTGTGTCGGCTCGCCAAACAGCCGCCAGTGGCGTCACGCCCAACCCGAACAAGCCTTTGGTTGTGATTCGCTTTGACCGCCCGAACGTCGATTTCGAACAAGCCGTATACATGGCGACATCCGAGGCTCTGCAGCGTTTCCCGAATGTCGGCTTTGAAGTCGTCGCCGTAGCGCCCAATGGCAACAACCCGGCCCAGGCTTCTTTGGCCATGTCGGATGCCGAAAATAACGCCCAGAACGTGGCCCGCTCGATGGCCCAGATGGGTATCCCCGGCACCCGCCTTAAAATGTCCTCGACCCACAGCCCGATGGCGCGCAGCCCCGAAGTTCATATCTTCCTGCGCTAGGGACAGGCTCACCGCTTTCGAAAACCCCGCTTCGGCGGGGTTTTTTATTAACAAAACCTTCACTTATGCTTAACTTTTTCCCAACACGGGTGCTGTAAAATTGGGGGTGGAGTAGTGTATTCATGACCATCCTGATCCCCGGCATCTACGGTTTAGACGCAGCCGCTGCGTGGCAGGCCTTTACCAAGAATCCGCAGAAATATATCGACAAGGTGGCCCAGGACAAGTCGGTCCAAAAAGAGATTTCCTACTTCAACAGCAAAGCCCCAAAATTCACCAGCGTGGATGATCTGCTAAAAGACCGTCGCGCCCTGCAATACTTATTGAATGCCTATGGGCTTGGCAGTGAGCTTAAAAATCTTGGACGTATCAAGAAAATCCTCACCGAAGATCCGACGAAAACAGACTCGCTTGTTAACAAACTGGTCGACCCACGTTTTAAAACCATGGCGACATCGTTGCGCCTCGACCAGGGCATGACGAACTTGCAGCGTCTAAGTTTCCGCGATGTGCTGCAAGACAAATATGTGCGGGACCAGTTGGAAAGTGCTTTAGGTTCCCAGGATAACACGTTACGGGAAGCCGCCTATTTTGCTCGTAACTCGAATGGCATCAGCTCGGTGTATAATATTTTAGGTGACAGTATCTTGCGCGATGTCGTGCAAGGGGCTTTCCAATTACCCTCGCAAATGGCCATCCAGCCCGTCGAAACACAGGCGCGTGTCATTTTAAGCCGTGTCGATATCAAGAAATTCGCACAATCGGATGCGGCTTCAAAATTCAACAGCACAACACTGCTTAATGCCCAGAATGATCACAGCGCCATTGAAAAGGACCTGGCTATTAGTGATGCCGCGCGCACGCAAGTAAAAACCGTTCAAGATATCCTTGATCAGCTTGTAACGGATTACGGCGCCTTAGATACGATTACCGATCCAGTCGGATCAAATGCCGCGACCATTGCTTTGCAACAAACCTCTGTACCGCAAGTCATCGGCTTTGAACAGGAATTGAATGCCAGCCAGAAATCGATGAGCTCGATCAGCTCGTTGCTTTCGACACTATCCGATCTGGTTACCCAGGCCCAGGATCCGAACAATACGCTGGCAGATTTGAAATCCCAGTTCGATGCCATCGTTACCGCCCTCAATAACAAATTCAGTGCCGCATCCGTTACTCTGCCGGATGGTACCAGCGGCAACCTCCTATTAAACGGTGCGAATGATACGGTCAGTGCCGTTTTGACCGACACGGGAAAAACTGTCACGATTAACCGCTACGATACATCAGGCCTGCAAAATTACATCACCAACGCACAAAACGCCTTTGCCGCCATAACCAGCAGCAGCGACGAGTCAAATATATTGACCGCACAAAGCGCCCTGTTCGTTGCCATCGATCAAGCCACCACTGTCAGTGATTCTATTGCCACGGATATCACAAACCTCCAAAGCACGACTTCCTCTACCGTTTTTGCCGCCACATTAAACACCACTGCTATTTTACAAGGGCAGCAATCTGTTGATGATGGCCTGAGCCGTATCGCACAAATCGAAGATTTGCTGACGAAAATTGATGATCTGGCCAAAACGGCACAAAGCATGAGTGATACAGACGACCATAGTGCTTTGGAAGCGTCTTTCCTGGACTACCGTACGCAGATCCGCGATCTTATTACGACACCCGGTACAGGCTTGGACAATCTGTTGAATAACTCTCCAGATACCAACTATACGATTTCGGCGGGGAACACGGTAACCGCGCATGCGGGCTATGATCTTTTGTCATCCATTGCCGATGTTTTGGACGCCGGCAGCCTTAGCACCCAGGCCGATGCCGCCATTCTGCGCAACACAACCATTCAGGTCACTACCGGCAGCGATGGGCTGAAAGCCAAACTCACGGACGATAAAAAAATCTTTGATCGTATCGTATCGGTGTATGATCCCCGCGCGAAATTGGATGCCCAGGTCTATGCGTTGCAAAATTCAATTGAATCCATTGTTTCCTCGGCTGCTGTCAATGGTGCAAATCTATTGGATGCTTCGCAATCCGATATTAAATTGCTGGGTCTCAGCTCGGGCGTCAACTTGACCTTTACGGCTCAGACGAATTTCTTATCCAGCGTGCAGTCCGGACTATCGGATATCATCGCCCAATTTGGCAATGGTACCAGCTCGATTTATAGTGCGGTGCACTCCCTGTCCAGCACGGTTGACAGCGTTAAAATGAGCATGGACATGGAAAACCGCCGCGCTACCATGGAATATGGCCGTGCCGGCGCCGTCATTGATGCCTTAACGCCCAAAACAACAGCCGACACCAACACGGATTACAAAACAAACGCCTTTACCCAGAAATTCCTGATCCGCTATCTGACACTGAATGCACAAAACAACAAAACGCCAACGGGCGGCAATAGCTTCGTATTAAACTTGTACAATACATCCACAAATGCACAGGGTTTTCCTGACTTTTCGAGCGCTTTTAGCGCCCTGAGCAGCTTGTCACTTCAAGTCTAGCTTTCTTTTTTCTTCCCGAATTGTTTTTTTGCAATAGCCTGCATGGTTTTCACATGCTCTTGCGAAGCCTGTTTTTGCTTTTTAGGAGCTTCTTCGGTGTCAGAAAAGTTTTTAGCCAGCGAATCAAAGACATCTTTTAGCGCATCTTTCGATGGTGCTTTTGCTTTTACTGTTTTCTTTGGTAATGGGGATACTTCACGTTTGACTGCAGGGCGCGGCGTGGGTTCTTTACGGGCGCGTTCAATGGCATGCGCAATAATTCCGCCCAGATACGGCTCCACCAAGGACAGTAAAAAAGCTGGATCTCGCGCAATCAGTGTACGAATTGCGGTCTCGGTCAGCTTGTTCTGTCCGCCGGATTTGCGAAAAATTTCCTGAATACGATGGTGGGCGTTTGCCGACATGACTACCTTTTCTGTCTCTATGCTACCATTTTTGCAAGATCCTGCGCAAGAGCACGCACCCCTTGCATTCGTATCGCCACATCGTCCCAGGCCCGCAGATAGGTCAGCTTATGATCCGGGCGCAGTTTCAAGGTTCCTGCTTGTTTATGAATATACGCAAGCAGGGCTTCCACGTTGGAAAACTTATTCTTGCGCAGGGATAACACCGCCCCTTTCGGTCCGGCATCAATCCGTTCCACCCCTGCCCGTTTGCACAATTGTTTGATGTGCATGACCTCCAGCAGGTTTTTCACTTCCTCGGGATAAGGGCCAAAGCGATCGACCATCTCGATCATAAAATTTTCAATTTCCTCTTGTTCGTGTAATGCAGCCAAACGGCGGTAGAGCGACAAACGTGTCGGCAGATCCGCAATATAGGAATCGGGGATCAATACAGTCAAACCCAGATTGATCACCGGAGACCAATCCATATCTTTTGCTTCCTGATCTTCGCCTGTTTTGACAGCCTGCAAGGCTTCTTCCAGCATCTGCTGGTAAAGCTCGACACCGATTTCCTTGATATGACCCGATTGCTCCTCACCCAGCAAATTCCCGGCCCCACGAATATCCATGTCATAGCTGGCCAACTGAAATCCCGCGCCTAGCGTGTCTAATGTAGTGATGACATGCAAACGCTGCTTGGCGCTTTCTGAAAGCAAACGCTCGTCCTTGTAGGTAAAATACGCATAGCCCCGCACTTTGGAACGGCCAATACGTCCGCGGATTTGATAGAGCTGGCTCAAACCAAACAAATCGCTGCGATGCACGATCAATGTATTGGCATTTGGAATATCCAAACCCGATTCAATAATATTCGTCGCCAGCAGCAAATGGTATTTACCCTCATAAAAAGCCGTCATGCGCTGGTCCAGATCGGTGGCATTCATTTGCCCGTGCGCATGTACGATTTTTATTTCCGGCACCAGTTCAGTCAGCATTTTTTGCACATCATCCATATCCGAAAGACGTGGACAGACATAGAATATCTGTCCGCCACGATGAGTCTCGCGCAAGATTGCCTCACGTACAACCAACGGGTCAAATGGCAGAACCGCCGTACGTACCGCCAACCGATCCACAGGGGGTGTTGCAATGATACTCAAATCCCGGATACCGGACATCGCCATCTGCAACGTACGCGGGATCGGCGTAGCCGTTAACGTTAAAACATGCACGTTCTCCCGCAAGGACTTGATTTTTTCTTTTTGCTTGACCCCGAAATTCTGCTCTTCATCAATGATCAAAAGCCCCAAGTTTTGAAAGGCTACCTTATCTGAAAGTAACGCATGCGTACCGATGACGATATCGACTTGACCCTTAGCCAATTGGTTGCGAGTCTCTTGCGCTTCGGTAGTCGACACCATGCGTGACAGCTGCGCGATACGCAATGGAAAGCCTTTGAAGCGGGCCGTGAAATTGGCAAAATGCTGGCGCGACAAAAGAGTCGTCGGCACAATAACGGCCACTTGCAATCCTGCCATAGCCGCCACAAAGGCTGCACGCATCGCCACTTCGGTTTTACCGAAACCGACATCGCCACACACCAGGCGATCCATGGCTTTATTTCCATGCATGTCTTTCAACACATCATCAATCGAACGCTCTTGATCTTCCGTTTCCTGATAGGGAAAACGAGCGCAAAATTCGTGATAAGACCCTTCGGGCAAGACAATGTCTGGCGGTTCGCCTAAATGCCGTTTGGCCGCCAGTGCGATGAGGCCCTCTGCCATTTCCAGCAGGCGCTTTTTAACGCGTGCCTTGCGCGCCTGCCAGGATGCGCCGCCCAAACGATCAACCTGTGCGTTGGCCTGTTCCGAGCCAAAGCGCGACAACACATCCAGATTTTCAACAGGGATAAAGAGCTTGTCGTTATCCGCATATACCAGACAGACACAATCATGCTGCGCATTATCCACCGTCAAGGTTATCAGCCCATCGAATTTTCCGATGCCGTGTTCTTTATGAACCACATAATCCCCGACATTCAATTCCGAAGCTTGGAAAATGGTCTTTTCCGCATGGCGTCGGCGTTTGGGCGCACGTGTCAGACGATCACCCAAGATATCCTGTTCGGTTAACAGCAGCATATCCGCAGCAATAAACCCATGCTCCAGAGGTAAAAGAACGAATTCAATAGCCTGTGCGGGTACAGCGTGCTCACGCAACAATTGCTGCAGACGCTCTTTAGAGCCTTCGGAATAACACGCAATAATGCATTTCTTTTTAGCATTTTTTGCTTCCTGCAACATCGTACGTAAGACGTTATAGATTTCGGTGATATCTTTTTGCCCTTGTGCCGCAATGTTTGGCGCTTGCTTGGCATGATCCGCTTCCGTTGCAAAAGGCAAAAGCTCGCGCAGGATGGAGCGTTTCAAAACCGCCGTCCATTCCTCTTCCGTCATGTATAACAAGGGCGGCGGCACAGGCTTGTATTGAAAAACAGCGCTCTTTTTATCGCGTTCATTTTGTTCCAGCCGCGCGGTATAAAAATCCACCACCTGCGCCATATATTCGCGATACACCACGTCACTTTGATGATCAAGCACCACCGGCGAGCGCTCGGGAATGTGCGAAAAGAGCGTTTCGGTCTGCGTGCAGAAAAGCGGTAACCAGTGCTCTAACCCTGGATAGCGCTGCCCTTGTGTGATGGCTTCAAATAACGTGTCTTCGGGCTGGACCGCGCCAAACTGCTCGCGATAACTGGAGCGAAAACGCGCGATAGACTCTTGCGTCAACACAATCTCATGTAATGGTGTCAGCTCGACCGAATCGATATCTTCGATACTTGTTTGTTCGACCGGATCAAAATATTTTATGGTCTCGATAACACCATCAAACTCGTCTACCCGAACAGGGTAATCCTTGCCCGCGGGGTATAGATCGATAATGCTTCCGCGTACGGTATACTCGCCTTGTTCTCGTACCGTACTGACACGCCGATATTCCTGCTGCGCCAAAAACGCCAGCAATTCTTCCCGCTTTAGATTCCCCGATTTTTGCAACGAAAATCGGGATTCTTTAAACGGCGCCAGCGGCACGGTGCGTTGCACCGCAGCTTGTATCGGCACCACAATAAGTGTCGGCTGATGATACCCTTGCACCAGCATTCGAAAAGCGGCTATGCGCGCCGCCACAATATCGGCGCTGGGAGACACACGATCGTACGGCAGACAATCCCATGCGGGCAAAGCAATGCATTGCACCGTGGGATCAAAATAGGCCAACAGGCTGCTGACCATATGCATACGTTCTTCGTCACGAACGATGAAAACAACCGGTGCACGCGCCGTGGCCCAAGCCTCCCGCGCCAGCGCGGACGCATAGCGCACATCCTGCCCTTCCGGCATGCCCTCGACGCGCAGTAAACCGTGTTGCAGTGTAGGTGTCATGATTTCAATCGATAAAACTCTATCATCTTTTCCAAAATCGGTTTCAATACGCCTTCCGGCAATGCGGTACGTGCTGTTATCCAATCGTAGATATCCGGATCCGACTCTTCCAGCAACAAGGCAAAAAGCTCGACTTCGGCATCGGTAAATTCGGGTAGAAACGCTTCGGCAAAGCGGCCCATTAACAAGTCCGACTCCCGCGTCCCGCGATGCCAGGCCCTAAAAAGCAATTTTTTATGCACTGGCGACTGCATTGCCAACCCCTGTTTAACCCGTGTAGAATGGGCAAACTATAGCCCTTTCCAAGGTGTTTGTCACCCGTGCGCCCTTTCCTTCTTGACCCGCTCTTTCAATCCGTCCAGCGCGTCCCCGGCATCGGGCCGCGTTTCGGAAAAGCATTGGAAAAGCTGGTGGGCCCGTGTTTAATCGACCTGCTTTTCCACGTCCCGATTGCGGCGGTGGACCGGCGTGATATTCGAAAAATCTCTGATCTTCAAGCCGGCGGCGTCGCCACGGTCCAAGGGCATGTCATCGGACTTACCATGGCCAAATTTCCGGGCCGTCCCAGCAAAATTACGTTACGTGATCCCACAGGCGATTTAATATTGGTGTTTTTCAAGAACCCTGGCAATTACCTGGAAAAAAATTTCCCTCTGGGCAAAGAAATCGTCGTCAGCGGCCGTATCGAAATGTTTCAGGGCCGTCCACAAATGTCACATCCCGATAAAGTCGGCGACCCAAACTCCTTAGAAAAAATTGCAAAACTGGAACCTGTCTATCCCCTGACAGCGGGATTGTCGCATACAACCCTGTCCAAGGCCGTAGCTTTTGCCTGCGATCGTATTCCTGTGTTACAGGAATGGCTTGATCCGGCACTTGTTTCTCAACAGAAATGGCCCAGCTGGCGCGATGCTCTAAAATATGTGCATCATCCCGAACATATGGAGCAGCTCTCGCCGATGCACCCGGCACGGCGGCGCCTGGCCTATGATGAAATTCTATCGCACCAGCTGGCACTCGCCATTACACGGGAAAAGCAAAAGGCCCATCAACATGCGCCGCTACATGCCCCAAAAACATACAAGGATAAGATACTTCATGCTTTGCCCTTTACCCTGACCCAAGGGCAGCAAGATGTGTTGGCAGAAATTGAAAAAGATCTACAGAAATCTTTTCTCATGTGTCGCCTTTTGCAAGGAGATGTCGGCAGCGGCAAAACCATTCTGGCCTTCCTGAGTGCCGCCTACGTCATTGCCTGCGGTAAACAAGCGGCGATCATGGCGCCCACGGAAATTCTGGCCCGCCAGCACTATGCCGGACTTCTGCCGCTTGCCGAAAAAACGGGCCTGCGCATTGCATTGCTTACCGCACGCGAAAAGGGCAAAGCCCGGCAGGAACTATTGGACAACCTTGCCGCCGGTGCGATTGATTTGCTTATCGGTACGCACGCCTTGATCCAGGATCCCGTGCAATTTAAAGACCTGGCTTTGGCGATTATTGATGAACAACATCGCTTTGGTGTCGGGCAGCGTCTGGCGTTGGCGCAAAAAGGGGCTGCAGTCAATATTCTTGTCATGACGGCGACACCTATTCCCCGCACCTTGGCCCTGACCAGCTATGGCGACATGGATATCAGTCTCTTGCGTGAAAAACCGCCAGGAAGAAAACCAATTGATACGCGCATTTTATCGCACGACAAAATTCCCGAGATCGTCGATGCACTCAAACGCAAAATTGCCGGCGGCGACCGTATTTACTGGGTGTGTCCGCTGGTCGAAGAGAGTGAGCTTATCGACCTTTCGGCCGCCGAGGATCGCAAAGCCGCCCTTGAACAGCATTTCCCCGGCCGTGTGGCCTTGGTCCATGGCCGCATGAAAAACGAAGAAAAAGATACCGCCATGGCGCTTTTTATGGCGGGAGACGTGGATATTCTGGTGGCAACAACGGTGATCGAAGTCGGCGTGAATGTGCCTGAAGCTACCGTCATGATTGTCGAACATTCGGAACGTTTTGGCCTCAGCCAATTGCACCAGCTGCGCGGGCGTGTGGGACGCGGGGATAAAGCCGGCACCTGTCTGTTGCTCTATGAGCAGCCTTTGGGATCTGTGGCCAAACAACGACTGGAAACCATGCGGCGCACCGAGGATGGTTTCGAAATCGCGGAAATGGATCTTAGCCTGCGCGGCCCGGGCGATGTATTGGGTACCCAGCAAAGCGGTGAACTGGTCTTCCGGCTTGCAAAACTTGAATCGCACCAGGACCTTTTGCCGATGGCGCATCAGGAAGCCAAGCTTATTCTGCACCACGACCCACTGTTGCAGCTGGAACGCGGCAAAGCTTTGCGGCTGTTATTATATTTATTTGAACGGGATCAGGCGGACCGCTTTCTCAGCGCCGGTTAAGGCTTGCGCAGCACCGCCAGAAAATAGCCGTTATGCCACTCGCTATTTTGCATGGAAACAGCCGGATCCGGATGCGTTCCATCCGGCGTTGTCAGGATCTCGTAGGATAAAAGCACTTCCAGCTTCATGTCACTGATCGCACGCTGAGTTCCCTTTTGAACGCGATGAAAATTATAATCATCCACGATCAAGATATATTCTTTATCCAAAGCCGGCATAGCAATCGAAACGCCTTCATATTGGTCGTTTTCTTCGTGCGGACCGTCGAATAGATAGACATTGAATTTACCGCCCAAATGCGCGTAATCAACTTCACGGAAATCGGCTGTGCGCATGCTGAATTTCACTTCTTTATTGATCGCACCACCGACGTTACGCAGGAAATACGTCGCCACATCGCCGAATTCAGACCAGTTATCAATGGCAAAAGCAGACAAAGCATTACCGTTAATTGCCGAACACATCGTTGATCCAGCCCAGCTGCCGATCTCCAGATAGCGCGCATCGGAAAGCAACTCGATCAGGTTATTGATCATATGGCGATATTTGACGCCGGACATGCCGATCATGCGTACGACTTCGGGTTGCAACTTGCTTTTACCTTGCATGCCCAAGTCAACAGCTTTTTGTAAGCAGCGCGTTAGTTCCGTTTGCTCGCCTGTGCCGCCTTGCGTAATTTGCGGAACAGGCATCGGAACAGGTGCAGTTTGCGTTTTCTGATTCATGCCCTACTGTACGCGGGCAATTCTTGAGAAATGGTTATACTAGGCCACCAGACCGGCAGAAATAATCAGCTTCAACGCCTCTTCCGAGCTGATATTAGCGGGTTTTACCTGTGATTCGGGCACAAAGATTAAGTAACCCGACGTCAGGTTCGGGGTGGTCGGGACAAAAACACCGACCGTTTTGTCGTTTAGGGCTTTATCTATGGAATGACAATCACGCGCCGTAGCAAAAGCCAATACCCAGCTTTCCTTGCGCGGGAATTCCACCAGCACAGGCTCTTTGAAGGCTTTGGATTGATCCGTAAGCGCCGTTTGCAGAACCTGTTTAATCACCGTATAAAGCGTTTTAATCACCGGCACACGATGCAGCACCGCTTCGATTACTTGTGTAAACCAGCGTCCCAAAAAACCGGCCATCAGTGCGCCGATAAAGGTCAGACTGACCAGCACGACCAACAAGCCGACACCCGGCACGGCAAAGGGCAAGAGATTGTTCGGGTTCATCCACCCCGCCAGATGCGGCGTCACTAAATTATCCACCCAGGTAATGAACAGCCACGCCAGATAGATCGTCAAACCGACAGGAGCGGTGACCAGAATACCGGTAAAGAAATATCGCCGCAAAGAAGATTTAATAATCGGCTGTTCCGGCTCGGTCATAGCAACCCCTCTTTTTCCAGTTGTAGCATCAGCTTCTGCCGCGCCAGCCGTTCCAGATAGTCCTGAGGCGCGCTGGCAGCGCCGGTAATGCTTATTTCGTGCTGTGTTTCCACATCAACGGCCGAGACTTTGATATAGGCGCCGACACGTTGAAATTCAAAAATAACGTCCCGATTAGGCACTCAACAAACCGCTGGCAGGCGTACTGCGCGCCGCCCAGAAACGCTCTAACAAGCGCATACGTTCGTTGATGAGCAACAGTTTCTCTTCATCCAGCTCGACCATACGCAACTCTTTTGTATGGCGTTCAAAAATCGTATTCACGCGGTCTTTTAATTCTTTGCCCTTGTCCGATAAACAGACACGGACCGAACGACGGTCATGCTGCGAGCGCTGCTGTTTCAAATAACCGGCCTCGACCATTTTCTTGACGTTGTAGGAAACGTTCGACCCCAGATAATAGCCGCGCACGGTCAATTCACCGACGGTCAGCTCGTCACCACCAATATTGAATAAAATCAAGGCCTGAACGTTATTGATATCGTGCACGCCGCCCTTTTCGAGTTCGATCTTCAAGACGTCCAAGAAGTGGCGGTGCATGCGTTCGATCAGCTGCACGGTATCGTAATAGACTTTCGACATGGGATTCCTGTGGGGTTGTCGTTACCCCTTATTAGTAGCAAAACTTGGTTAAATTTCAATATATTTCAATAAAAATTTAACCAAGCTTAGTGGAAAAGCGCTTAAAACTTCCAGTTTAAAGTGACCTTGGCGTTGCGACCCATTTCAGGGACGAAGGCCAGCTGGCGGCGATAACTTTTATCGAAAATATTATCGATACCGGCATCCAAACGGAAAGCTCCGTCTTTGGTCGCATCCGGCGTCCAGCTGCTGTACAGATCATACGTGACCGCACCTGGCGTGGTCACGATCAGCGGCTGGCCCACAGGGATCTTGTTCTGCGGCGCATGCACCGTCATACGGGCCCCTGCCTTGAACTGGTTATCCATCATATAATGCTCGGCAGCCAGACTGACGCGATCGGCGGGCACGTCTGTCAAATTATCGCCGGTGGTCTCGTTATACCCGCGCACCATCCCGGCCTCGACAATAAAGCCATAGTTCTGGATGCGGTAATTCCCTTCCAGCTCGACCCCGCGCAGACGTGCTTGCGTCACGTTCAGGAACTGAGTCGTGGTCGCCCCGATAACCTGCTCGATATAGTTTTGAATGTCGTTTTGGAAGGCCGACACTTTAACGCTGATCGAGTCATTTTTCGCCAGTGCGTTGTTTGTGATATAGCGCACACCGACTTCTTTGTTGACGCCGGTTTCGGGAGCCAGATTCGGGTTGGAAATCAATGTATTTCCGGGGAAAATCTGTCCGGTCGAGTACAACTCGGTTAATGTTGGCGTACGGAAAGCCGTGGAAACCGACCCGTACATCGAAACCGCATCGGTCACACGCACATCCATACCGATCTTGGGCGACCAATGCTGGCGCGATTGCGAGTTCAGGGTACTGTCGCCTGGCGTCAAATGATAGCTATCAAAACGCATGCCGGGAATAATCGTCAAACGATCCCACAACGTCACTTCATGCTGGGCATAGATACCTAAATTTCGATCTTTACCATCGCCCAGCAAGGTACGAATGGCACCATTGCGCAAGCCGGCCTGATCGTTTTGGAAATATTCGACACCAGTGGTGATCTTGTGCTCCAAACCAAACGCATTCAGCGTCATGGTGTTATAAGTATCTTCGCCGGTGGTATTGAAATAGGTTTGATCCAGACGACCATCACTCAAACGACGGGACGAAATATTATATTCCGAGCGATATACGACCGAGGTAATGTCAAAGAATTTACGCTTGGCCGCATCTTCAGGGGCCAAACGGTAGTGCACGCTGTAATCATTGACACCGCTGCTACGTTCTACGGGAGCGTTAATCGAGCTGGCGGGCTGGAACGGCGTTGCCGGCATTTGCGTGACATCATAGAAACGTCCAACACGAACCTGTACATGATGGTATGGCGAGAAGCTGTAGCCGGCTTTTACGATGGCGTTACGTGGGTTTCCTCCCGATGGCGAAATCGTATTGTCATTGCCATCGTTAAAGTCGCCGGAATCGCTGAAGCTGCCGCCCGCATACAAATCGACCTTGCCTTCCTGGGCATAGGTATTGAACATCGTCGAGATCTGATTGTTGTTGGTTTGGAAACCCGCACGGATTTGTGCGCCCCATTTCTTGGCCGCGCCGCGCAATTCGTTCAACGCATCGGTGGTGAACATTTGAATTGTCCCGGCAATCGCGCCCGAACCGTCAATCGACGAGTTCGAGCCACGCACAACTTCGACACGGTCGATCAACATCGGATCAATAAAGTAACGACCTGCATATTGTGCACGGAAGTTACGACGGATACCGTCAATTTTAAGCACCATGCGGCGATCCGATAGACCGCGCAAGCTGGGCTCTTCGCTGACGCCGATTGGGCCGCCAGCGCTGTCAAAGTTCGGGATTTGGTTCAAGACATCGTCCATGTTCTGCGCCTGCTTTTCAATCGCGGCATCGCGGCTAATAACCGTTACCGCATAGGGTACCTGGTTGCCTGCTCATGCCGCATGCATTTCAATTCCTGCCCTTGCGGCATTTTATTGAGCTTGTGCATATGCTGGTAGAATGTGGTGAGAATTTCGATGACATTGTGCATTTCCAGGATTTTATCCTTGGCAAATTGCTCTTCGCTGTTGGCCTGGTTATCCATCAGCAGTTCACGCAACAATGTCATGGTGGGTTCGATCATGCGCTTGCGGCGCTGCTCGATAACGATGCGGACGATCTCCCACATATCCTCGGGGACCGCGGCGATCTTCAGGAAGATGTTTCAAACGGGTCAGCTGCCAGGAATCGAGTTCCTTGAGGCCCATACTGACATTCGAGCGCGAGAAACCAAGCGCCTCGCATATATCATCCGCGTTCAACGGCTTTGGCGAGACGAAAAGCAGCGCGTAAATCTGGGCCACCGTGCGGTTAATCCCCCAACGGCTACCCATTTCTCCGAAATGGATTACAAAGTTCTGTGTGAGCTTCGATAATTTCAATTTCTTGGACTTTCTGAAGTTTCAGTAATTACTGAAATTTGTAACTCAGAAAGTCCAAGAGTCAATATGCTTTAAATTAGACACCCAAAGCTTGATCACCCAGGGGTATTCTTCCCATTGGGATTGCTAAAAGTAAGATTTAAACCGTTACCATTGGTAATATGTGAGTTTTGAGCATATTGTCTACTCACATTTACCGGACGGACGGATAGGTCCTCTTCGCCCTTAGGTTCCACATTTAATGGCATACTTTTCGTTGTCGAATGAGCTTCCGCAATCTGGTCGGATAGTGTTCTTTGTTCTGAATTATTAGATGGATTACCCATTTAAAGTCTCCTTTTGAAATCTGGTCGAACGTCCATTATTACAGCTAACAGACCCGATGTCAACAAGATTGTTTCAAAAATAGCGGTTAATTAGTAATAAAATATCCCATTGTGTTCTGTGGGTCACAGACTAGACTGGTCCCTTATGCAACGTATTTGTTACCTCGCCCTCGGGCATATATGTGTAACCCTCGGAATTATAGGCATTATTTTGCCTGGGATGCCGGGGGTAGTCTTTTTCCTGATCGCGGCCTGGGCCTATGGACGAAGCAGCGAACGCCTGCGCCAAGCCCTTCTAAACCACCCCCGAATCGGCCCCCATATCCGGGCCTGGGAAGATCATCATGTCGTCCCGGCCCGCGTAAAGCTGCTTGCGGGAATCGTCATGAGCGTTTCATTCCTTGGGATCCTGCTGCTTTCCCATTCTTGGCAAGGCCCGACCTTCTCAGGACTTTCCATGGCGAGCGTCTACGCCTACTTGCTCAGCAAACCAAGTAAAGCACCAGATGAAGATTAGATGCTAAGGAATTTTTCTATAACGGAAATTTGATCGTCGCACATCAGTGCAGGTGCGTGCCCAACCCCTTCGAACGTCACCGCTTGCGCATTCTTGCCAGCCAGCATTTGCTCCAATGTTTCTGCCGACAGGACATTGCTTTGCGCGCCGCGCAGGATAAGCAGTGGCAAATCCACCTGCCGCCACAAAGGCCACAGATTAAAGTCTTCGACCTTGCCATCATTCTCCATGCCGAACACGACCTTGGGATCATACGCCAGACGGAACTTGCCTTCGACCGTTTTTTCCAGCGATGCCTTCGCCAGATATTCTATCTGTTCTTCCGTTTTCAAACCAAAGGGTTGCATGCGCTTTTTAAAAGCTGCGTAATAAGACTCCCAGGTACCATGACTGGGGTTTTCGCTGACATACTGCTTGATTTCACGCAACGCAGCGCCCGGGATAAAAAGACCAATATCATTGACCACAAGCCGGCGAAGAGGGTTGTCTTTTTGTGCAGCGAGCAGCATGCCGATCACTCCTCCCATAGAGGTTCCGATCCAGTCCACCCGTTCCGCCCGGGTATGCGCCAGCAAAGTGATGCTATCGGCTACATATTGCTGATAATTATACCAGGCGGGGTTGCTGAAGGCTGGACTGCGCCCGCGACCGGGCATGTCGGGACAAATCACCCGGTGTCCCTTCCCGGCCAAATGACGGGCTAGCCAGTCAAAATCCCGCCCATTGCGCGCCAGGCCATGCATGCAAATAACGGTTTTGTCAGGGTCGCCTTCGAACTCGGAATAGACGATGGTATGAAAACCACCCGGGTGCAAGGATTGGAAGCGGCGCTCAATAAACATGTTAACCCTTTGTTTTACGTCTCATCTTAATCTGGAAGCGGAGTGTAGACAATGGCCGAAAAATCCGACGATAAGGGTGGCAAAAAGCCAAGCATTCAGATTAAAAAAGTCAAGAAAGTCGCCGGGGGCCACCATGGCGGCGCCTGGAAAGTCGCCTATGCCGACTTCGTGACGGCGATGATGGCGTTCTTCCTGTTGCTATGGCTGCTCAGCGTGACATCGCCCGAGCAGCGGCTTGGGCTGGCAGAATTTTTTACGCCTACCACGGGTCT